>JAGLPW010000052.1 GCA_023137125.1 Candidatus Cloacimonadota bacterium
GAGCTGAAACCACAGGATCTGCTTAATTCTAACAACTTTAATAAGAAACTATTATCATGCAGCAATTTTGATCTATTAATGGAAAAAGATCAATTCTGGAATTTTAAGAATCTTATCCGCAGCCTTGATAACAATAAATATATAATTCCAATTCCTGGATATGGAAAGATCAACGATTTTATCATAAATCTGGGGAACAAAGTCTTCATAAATGGTAAATTGACGAAGTTCGAAGAGACGATCTGGGTTGATCGAACCGGTTATAAGATCGATAAGACTGAGCTGATCTCCATATCTGATCAAAAAACCAGTTTGAGTAAGATCTGGGACAGTTTTCATCAACTCTACGGCATGCAGGCTGTACTCATAATTGGGTTTGCAACAGCAACACTATTCTTTCAACAATATATGGAGCAGAAGAAACATTTCCCCTTGCTGTATGTACTGGCGGGTTCAGGACGTGGTAAGAATGGGCTTACAGATTTGATTTGCAGCCTATCGGGTCTGAATGAATCCATAGTAAATATAAACTGCGCTGGAAATTCTACTAAGATAGGGGTTGAAGGAAAGTCATTATTATTAAATAATTTACCATTAGTTCTTAATGAACTTACAGAAGGTCATTTCGATTTTATAAAGAGCCGTTATGATGGCCAGGGTTCGGTTAAATTTAATGAAAAGAGCTCGAATCAGATCGCGGAGAGGACGGTCAATGGATCTACGATGATAACGACTGTGGTTAGACCACTGGATAAACAGATAATAAGCCGCTGTATATTTGTGGATCTGGATATTACAAAGCTTAATAAGGAACTCTTCGATAAAGTAAAAGAAGAGTCTGCTGATTTCTCAAGTTTTATCATCAAGATCATACAGAGTATTGCTTTTCCGGATATTTTAGATAGTGTTATGGAGTTCAGAAAGGGGATTAACCCCTCAAAAGCTCTGCCCAGGGTTATTGATAATTATAGTTTGATTGGCGGATGCTTCAATATCTTCAGAAAAATGGTTAATAATAGTGGAGATCTTCCTACAGCTGATGAAGTAACTAGTTTTATAGAAGAGCAGATAACAATTACTGAAAACTATCTTAATCCGCTTATTTACTTCATACGTGAGCTAGAGAGTCTATTGGATCAGCCTAAAACAACCAATATGTTCGCACAAGATAATATACATCTTTATTTTAACTTTCAAAGTGTCTGGAAACAGATCAGTGATTCCTACAAGAAGAAGTATTTCCCCTTCATGAATGATGGTAATATTAAAAGATTGCTCTTAGAATCTGACTATATGACCGTCTATGGTGCCGATATCACACATAATGATAAAAAGATGTTTGGTAAGCCGGTATACAAGTATCCTAAGAAGATCGGAGCTCAAACTAAACGGTGTTATGTCCTATTGAAGGATAAGCTGCCAGGGTACTATAGATAGGGGTGGGCTGTAACTTAAATGTAACCATGTAGAACTGCATGAGCATAAGGTTATAAGACAAAAGTTACAAATTCATCTGATCTGTAAAATAAAATACTGCCTGGAAGAATTTTCCGGGCAGTATTTTTTTATGCACAATTATTTCTAACGATCTGCTGCACCAATATATGGTGACAGATCTCGAATTATCCCACTTATTATATAATTAGGACCTTTTCTGACCATTTTACTCCAAAATTCTTAATTTAGAAGTTAAAAACGCTATGTTTGGTGCGATTTTACTCATAATCGGGCATATACATAATGTAGAAAAAGAAGCTTCTTCAGGAATGTTCTTGAGGAAGCTTTCTGTATATAATGGCTGCTTTGCAGATTATTAGCTATTTACCAAATCAATAATGGGGGAGGTCTAATGAAAAATGTAATTAAAATGAGGATGCACGTGCATATGGCTGTAAAGCTATTGCCGGAGCGTATTGAAGGATTCTGCAACTGTAAAGATTTACAACAAAAGAATCCTAGTGTTGTAAAGTGGGAGGGATCATGACAAATATAACCAGAAGCAAACTGCTCGATCTTACCGTTATCGATCATATCAAGTATGAAAACAGCCGTAACGGTCTGGCAAAGCAGACACGACGCAATTTAAGAAATATTGCATCTCAGTTCAATAGATACCTCAAAGCGAACGGGCAAAGAGTTGATGCCGATTCAATAAGTGAATTTCTAGCTCAACTGCAGCCTCAGCAGGCACCGCCTACCTGGAATCTGTCACGTCAGAACCTTAAAAAAGTCATAAAAAATCAGCCTGGGATCAGCAACAACTATCTAAAAAGAGTGATCGTGGAAGAGGTCTTCTCCGATATTAAATCCCTGCGGCCAGATAAGAAGGTTGTCGACTACTTAACTTATCCACAGGTGTTAGAGCTCATCTTGGGCAGTGAAACTACAAGCCTCATTATAGAGTTTCTTTTCAAGACCGGCTGCCGTATTTCCGAATTGATCAATGTTCGTAATATGGATATAAATGTGGATGAGCAGGTTCGGATCAAGCTGATGGGTAAGGGATCAAAACAGCGTACGGTTTTTATAGATCAGAAACTTTACACCCGGATAAGAGGGCAGTTCCAGGGACTTCATTATCTGTTTGAGAACAGCAGACATCACAAATTGGACCGCTCTAATCTCTATCGGGAAATAACAAATGCTGGAGAGAGGATTTTAGGTCGTAAGATCCATCCCCACCTTTTGAGGCATTCAACTGCCAACTATCTATTGAAAGATTGTTCAATGTCTCCCAAGTTCGTGGCTTTATACATGGGTCATTCAGATCCTGCTATTACGCAATCTATGTATATTCATGATAAGCCGGGAACTGAAGTGGTTGATCTTTTCAAGGTAGATAGAGGAGGTCGAGTCAGGAATAGAAATCGTTAATTTTAAGAATCAAGAGTTAAAACGCAGAGCCATTTAGGGCTCTTTTTTTTTGTCCAAAAATATATGAGTAAGGAGGTAGTTATGCGAATTTGCGGAAACTGGAAAGCACTTGTTATTGAAGTGTTAATTGTAATTGGAAGTTGTCTCTGTAAACTGCTGAGAAGAAAAACCAGTGATAAGTATCCTGATGAGGATGATTGTTAATGACGGCAACTTTAAAAAATGAAGTTCTAAAAAATAACCAGGTCCTCTAGCAATGCAGGAACTTTTTTTTATAGGAGGATGTAATATGCATAAACTGCATTTAATGACTATTAAAGCAGATTCACCTGAAGATGCTTGTAATGATATAGAGAATGAGATCGTAGATTTTGGTAATGATAATAACTGGCGCACTATCTGCGGTTGTATCAGCGAAGATAATGAAGTTTATACCCATGAAGATGGTGGAGGATTTGCTCCTGAGAAAGGTATGAGAATATCTGGTATAGAGAATATGATCAGAAGCTGGGTCGGATCTTTTGGTTATGATGCTAGAGAAGCTCTGGTGAAATTCCATATTGATGATGAGACACTATCTTCACAGGATTGGTGGCTTATAAAAAAATACTGTGATCATAAAGAACATCAGATCGATTTTAACAATGAGAAGTTTAATATCTGGGAGACTGAATATCGATATTGGGAGTTGGATAATAACGGTCTGACAAATCTAATTCAACAAACTGATGGAGATAAGAGATATGTAGTCTTTATTGATATGCATAGCTAAAGAACAAGGAGAATGCAATATGAATAAAAAGGATAAGATGCCTAAATTGAGCGATATTCTCAGAATGGTAGATAGAAACAAAGTATTGAGTGATCTAAAGAATAAATATAATCATTCAATATTATATAACACCAGTAGAACTGTTCTCAAATATATTAAGGAGGATGTAGAATTAACTGCCTATGCCTATAACCCGGGTAATGCTGTTGTGATCTTCCCGAAGAAGAATGGGCTGATAGCTTACAGCTGCTATTTTGAGGGTTTTCCAAATGGAGAGAGCTACTCTTCTTTTCGTTGGACTAAGATGAAGATGGCTAAAGCGATCTCTCTGATCAAGCAAGATATTTGGGAAGAATCAGGCTATATCGATGATGCTGTTTATGAAGACACATCATATCCTAATAGATGGGTTGAAGTTGCATCAGGTCAGATAGAATACACATTATCTTATCAAAACTCACCACTAACGATCAATGATTACCAAAAGGCATACAGTCAATATCTATATCACACAGATTATGTGATCTACAGGTTGATCTCCGGAAAATTAAGAATTGAGATCGATGGACAATATCATTCTTATGATGATTTTGTTGATATCATTTTAATGTTCCGTAATCCCAAAACTAAGCATTTTGTTACTATTTCACAACTTCCTATCCTGGGCTCATGGAAGAAGGTGTTATCCATCTCAGATCTTGAAGATAATATTCTGAATGAACTTAAAGTGCAGGTTATCTCGAAGAAGATGAAAGATGCAGCATAGGAGCGAACATGGGTTATTATAGTTCACTCAATATCGAATGCGGAGTAAAAGATATCAAGAAACTCAAAGGATTGTTTGCAGAGATCAAGCTGAGGATCGCTTCCGATATTGCTGAAGATTGGGAATACGAGCTTGATATACTGGTAGTTGATGAGGATGGAGATATTTACTTAGAAGACAACTATGCTAAATGGTATAACGATGAGATCTGGATCAGGCATCTAGCTCCATATCTTGATAATGGAGAAATTGAGTTCATAGGGGAAGAAGGAGAGCGTTGGGGTTACTTTATCGAAGAAGGTAAAGCCTATATCACCAACTATGAAAAAACCAAAGGAGAGCTATTAACGGAGTAAAGTGAAATGTGAAATTGTAAATGTGAAATAATCAATGAAGATTAAGCTATAGGCTAATTGCTAATAAGCTAATTGCTATAACATCCGGAGTGATCCGGTTTTTTTTATGTCCAAAAACAAACAAAAAGGAGAAAAATAATATGCGTCCAAAACAATTAAACCAGGCAATTAAGTTTGCTATTAAAAATAAATATCCATTACTAATTAAAGGGAGTCCCGGTATTGGGAAGACACAAATTTTGACACAAGCCTGTATGGAAATTGGTACTGAGTTAATAGTTAGCCATCCTGTTGTTAGTGATCCTACTGACTATAAAGGACTGCCGTTTCCAACAAAGGATGGAACGGAAGCAACGTTCCTGCCTTTTGGTGATCTACTGAAGCTTATTAATGCTGATAAACCGACAGTGTTCTTTCTTGATGACATTGGACAAGCTTCAAGTTCAGTTCAAGCCAGTTTGATGCACCTGCTGTTGGCTCGTAGGATCAATGGACATGCGGTTTCTAAGCATGTAGTTTTTCTTGCAGCCACCAATCGCAGACAGGACAGAGCCGCTGTACAGGGGATATTGGAACCGGTAAAGAGCAGGTTTGCTGCTATTCTGGAATTGGAGGTCAACATAGATGACTGGGTAGATTGGGCAATTGAAAATAACATGCCTACTGAGCTGATAGCTTTCGTCCGATACCGCCCAAATCTTTTACACGACTTTAAGCCTACTGCAGATATAATAAACACGCCAAACCCAAGGACAGTGGCAGCTGTTGGAATGATGATGAATGCAGGACTACCCAAAGACACCGAATATGAAATGATCTCAGGAGCTGCAGGAGAAGGATTTGCAGCTGAGTTCCTTGGTTTCTTAAAAGTCTATCGGGATCTGCCTGATATTGATAAACTGATTGCAGATCCGATGAGTGCAGATGTACCTGATGAACCCAGTACACTTTTCGCAGTATGTGGAGCATTATCGGCAAAAGCCAATAAGAAGAACTTTGGTAATATAATCAAATTTACTGACCGTCTGCCTGGAGAATTTCAAGTTCTTCTCATCAAAGATGCGATCAAACGCAATAAGTCACTCGCTAACAGCAAAGAGTTTTCTGCCTGGGCTATTAACCACGCCGATGTAGTGCTCTAAAAAAGAAATAGGAGGAACAATGTCACTAAATGATAAAGCAATGCTGGTATATCTTAATATCAGTTTCTGGACAGCCAGAAAATATGATAAGAAAATATCACAGGAAGTTGAAGATAAATATGGTGCAGACGAAGCTGGAAGATATAACAAAATTCTGATAGCTAAAGAACATTTAAGTAACATCCAGAAGATCATTTCTTCAGCCAGGACCTTTCACTATGATAACTCGCTTCCATGGTCGGATAATGGTGGAAGACTGCTGCCATCTGCTAATTACTTTAACTATGTGAAATCTATTCAATGTTTCAAGGATGACTTTGAAGTGGAAGTTGCTAACTTTTTGAAAGTGTATCCAAACTTAAAAGATGATGCAAAACAACGTCTCAATGGTATGTTTGAGGAAGAAGATTACCCTGATGTATTTACTCTGGAAAAGAAGTTTAACATCAAGAGTATGATCTTGCCAGTACCGGAAGCTGATGACTTCCGGGTTAGCTTGACCGAGGAGGAAGTAGATTCTATAAAAGAATCATTGGAACAACAGATAAATGAATCCACGCAAGCAGCAATGAACGATTTGTGGGGAAGGCTATTCAAGGTTGTCTCACACATGGCGGAAAGACTTTCCGATCACGATAATAAGTTTAAAAACAGCCTGGTAAATAACATCACCGAGCTTTGTGAACTCCTGCCGAAACTCAACATAACTGATGATCCGGAGCTGGATAAAGTTGTGAATGATATCCGATCCAAGCTAACAATGAATGATTCACAAACTTTGAGAGACAATAACAATATTCGGAACAAGACAGCTATCGAAGCTCAGAAGATACTGAATAAAATGCGTCCTTATCAGACAGCGGCATAGGAGGATCAAGTGGGACAGTATTACAAAATAGTTAATCTGGATAAACAAGAGTTCCTTGATACCTATACTTTTAATGATGGTGCAAAGTTATTGGAATTTGGCTGCAGTAGTGAAGGAACACTAACAGCTCTGGCAATATTGCTCGCAGACGGAAATGGACGCGGTGGTGGTGACCTTCATTCAGATAATCCGATCATAGGTTCATGGGCTGGTGACAGAATCGTAGTTGCCGGTGATTATGCTGATGAGCAGAAATTCCTGACTGTAGATCAAATAGCAAAACATAAAATGCTGAAGGATGGTGAAGACCCAAACCTTTATGATTATGCTGCTGAGCATTTCAAAGATATATCGGAAGCAGCATTAATCGTTATGCTTGATGATACATTCATATATCAGGTATATGAGAAGGTTGATCTCTATGGTAAGGCTAAGGATATCTTTGAGAAAGTTAAGAAGAAGCGAGGTCGAGATAAAGATCGAGATCGAGGTCAAGAGAAGCCACTATTGGCTAAGGTAGGATAATATGGAAACAATCAAAAAAATAACCAAAGCACGTGCGGGATTGGTCTTATCAGCCCCGTTTTTTGCATCAATTTCACTTCATTTAAAGTTGAAGGAAGATCTAGAATGTCCTACAGCCTATACCGACTCAGTTGTACTTGGCTACAATCCAAAGTTTGTTGATAAACTCTCCAATGCTGAATTAAAGGGAGTGATCTGTCACGAGGTTCTGCATATCGCTATGCTTCATCCATTCCGAAGGAATAGTCGCGATCATTTGAGATGGAATATTGCCTGTGACTATGCTATCAATCCTATCGTCAAAGAAGCAGGATTTTCTTTACCTGAAGGAGCACTGCTCGAAGACAGATACAAAGGTTTAGAAGCTGAGGTTATCTTTAATTTACTTCCCAAGCAATTTGCAACATCCATAAATCTAATTGGAGAGGTACGTGATTACAAACAGGATAAAAGCGATAAGAAATCAAATACTTTAAAGCAGCAGGAGAAAAACTGGAAGATTACTTTAACCGGAGCAGCACAAATCGCTAAAGCACAAGGTAAACTACCGGCAGGATTAGATAGAATGATACAGGAGATATTACAACCGAAGTTTCCTGGCGTGAGATCTTATCCAGATTCATCACTGAGAATGCCAAAAATGACTATACATGGACTATTCCAAACAAAAGGTATTTGTATTCTGGTTTGTATCTTCCTTCGCTCAATACTCCAACACTTGGAACTATAGTTGTTATTGTAGATACCAGTGGTTCAGTCTCACAGAAAGAACTGGATACATTTGCATCCGAACTGCATGCAATTCTGTCGATCTATCCAGGAACTGAGATAAGGGTTATCTATGTAGATACAAAGGTAGCGCACACACAGACTATAGATATTTATGACTTCAAACTACACGCCAAGGGTGGTGGTGGGACAGACTTTAAGCCTGGCTTTGAGTACATAGAGCAGGAAGCTGTTATGCCGTCCTGTGTTATCTATTTCACTGATGGCTGGTGCGACTCATTTCCAAAGGAACCGGATTATCCTACATTGTGGATTTCAATCGATAGAGTCAACTTCGCTCCGTCATTTGGGGAGGTAATATATATGGATCAACGGGAGTAATATCCCGTTGTTCCTTTGTATTTCTTATATTTTTTTAGCTATCAGCCGTAAGTACTCTTCCGCACTTAGTATTTCTATCTTCTATAGCTAAACTATTTTCTAATTGACTTAATAATTTCATTAATACAAATTTGGGTTTGCAAATACAAGAAAAGGAAAACAGATGCAGATAGAAACAAGAGAATGTTGGATCAATGACAAAAAGCGTATTGCGCTGCTTTTTAGATATAGTGAAGATATCATAACTCTTGTGAAACAGATCGAAGGCCGCAGATGGTCTGCTTCAAATAAATTCTGGCATATTCCATTCCAAGAAAACTATCTTGGAACATTAAATAATAAATTCCAAGGTAAACTCAAATTTATCAGAAGCACAACTGAAAAAGAAGCCAAGAAGACAACCCATAAACCTTCTTATGAAAAAGCAATAAAGGATTTTAGTGATCAGCTCATTCTTAAGAGATACAGTGAAAATACTATTGTGATCTACAAAGATCATATTATTAAATTCTTCAATTATTACTCAGAGATAAACCCAAAAGATCTTGCCGATGAGAATGTTAAAGAGTACATGCTGTTCCTACTAAATGAGAAGAAAATTTCTTACTCATATCAGAAACAGGTGATAAGTGCGATAAAGTTTTATTTTGAAAAGATATTGAGGAGAGAAACGAAGAAATATTATTTTGAAATTCCTAAAAATAAAGAACAGAAGTTACCTATTGTGCTTAGCAAACTAGAAGTAAAACAGATAATTAACTGCACTAATAATCTTAAACACAAAACGATTTTATCTACAATTTATTCGGCTGGATTGAGATTGAGTGAAACAATAAACCTGAAAATCGCAGATATTGATAGTGAAAGAAAATTGATCTATGTGCGTGGTGGGAAAGGTAAAAAGGATAGAACAACAATTCTATCGGGAGAATTGCTAAAACTTCTAAGAGAATATTTAAAAAATATCAGCCAAAAGTTTGGCTATTTGAAAGTATTCCCCAAGAGCAAAACTCGAAAAAAAGTATTCAAACTTTATTCTATAGAACTTTAGAAAAGACAACTATTGACAAGAAAGTTTCGGTTCATAGTTTACGTCATAGTTTTGCAACTCATCTATTGGAACAAGGAGAAGATTTGAGATATATTCAAAAATTGTTAGGTCACAAAAGTTCTAAGACTACAGAAATTTACACACATATAACAAAAACAGGTATGGGTAAGATCACAAGCCCATTAGATAATTTAGATATTGAGAGCGAGGATTAAAAATGAATACATTAACTTCTCAGAAAAAGTTAATGTATTCATTTTTTAGATAACTATAGGTTAGTTATGTCTACATTTTTAATGGACGCAGCGTACATATGATAAGCAAAATTCGCTTCGCTCTTTTGCCTATTGGGGCGAGCGTGTAACCCGCACGTTAGGCTCAGCGAACTTCGCCTATCATGCGTGTTTGCGTCAGTTAAGCGAAAGCGAGCTTTCTTTCTTCACACGCAACACACGCTCGCCCCATTAGCAGCAACTTAAAATATTGAAGTTGGAGGAAAAAATGAAAATGGTGATGATAGTTTCATATTTGGTTTATGTATTGCATTTATCAGCAACAATAATCAATATTCCTTCAGATCAACCTACAATACAAGCTGGAATTAATGCAACGGTTGATACGGACACTGTTCTTGTGCAACCAGGAACTTATGTGGAGAATATTAATTATAGTGGAAAGAATATTACGGTTGCTTCGTTATTTTTAACAACTCAGGATACAACCTATATTTCACAAACGGTTATTGATGGTGATAGTCTGGATAGTGTTGTCACTTTTGAGAGTGGAGAAGATTCTTTTTCTATATTAACAGGTTTTAAAATTACAAATGGAGATGCTTATTATGGTGGAGGAATTTACTGTAATAATTCAAGTCCGAGTCTGGATAATTTAATTATAGCAAGTAATTCTGCTTTTTTGGGTGGAGGGATTTACTTCTATAACAATTCCAACCCAAATCTCGATAATGTGATGATAAATAGTAATTTAGCTGAATATCGTGGTGGGGGAATTTGCTGTAGAAATTCAAATCCAAGTCTGGATAATGTAATTATAGTTAGTAATTCTGCTAATTATGGAGGTGGGATTAGTTGCTTAGACAATTCCAACCCCAGTCTTGACAATGTGATGATAGATAGTAATTTAGCTGAATATCGTGGTGGGGGAATTTATTGTAGTAATTCAAGTCCGAGTCTAGAGTATGTAGCAATAACAAATAATTCATCCACAAATCTTGGTGGAGGAGGTGGTGGAATTTATTGTAGTTTTTCCAGTCCGAGTTTACAAAATGTAACAATTACAGGCAATAGTGCTGGTCGTGGTGGTGGGATTTACTGCGAAAATTATTCCTGTCCGAATTTGGAGAATGTTACAATAACGAATAATTCAGCTGAATATGGTGGTGGTGGAATTTGTTGTAATAATTCAAGTCCGAGCCTAATGAATGTGATGATAATGAATAATTCGACCAATCGTAATGGTGGTGGAATTCATTGTTGGGATTCCAGTCCGAGTTTGGTGAATGTTACAATAACAGGTAATTCTGCTTTCGGTTCTTTGCTTAACGGAAAAGGTGGCGGAATTTACTTAGGGGATAATTCCAGTCCGAATTTGGAGAATGTTACAATAACGAATAATTCAGCTGAATATAATGGTGGTGGGATTTGCTGTGGATGGGGTTCCAGCCCTGTCTTAGTAAATTGCATCCTCTGGAATGATTCACCCCAAGAGATTTATTTTGATGGTTCTTATGACCCAAGTTCAATAACAATTTCATATTCAGATATTCAAGGTGGAGAAGCTGGAATTGTAACCAATAATAACGGCACAGTAAACTGGCTGGAAGGCAACATCGATGCAGACCCATTATTTGCAAATACACTATATCATTTAAGTGCGGATTCACCTTGTATAGATGCAGGCAATCCTAACCCAATTTATAATGACCCAGAAGATCCAACTAATCCTGATTATGCTTTATATCCTGCAATGGGAACAATAATAAATGATATGGGTGCTTATGGTGGTCCCAATACAATCGGCTGGCCGCCTGTGGGTTTAGATGACAATTTAATTATTCAACCTTCAGAAGTATTTTTACATCAAAACTACCCAAACCCATTCAATCCAACAACTACGATCTCGTTTGATGTAGAACAAACGTCCACGTTTGTGACTCTCAGCATTTTCAACATCAAAGGTCAAAAAGTAAAAACACTGATCGATGAAGTTCTTTCAGCAGGAGAGCATTCAATCGTTTGGAATGGTGAAGATGCTTCCGGAAAGAAAGTAGGCTCAGGTATTTATCTTTACAAACTTAATGTTAATGGCAAAACTGAAGCGGTAAAGAAGTGTTTGTTGTTGAAGTAAAAGATGCTGCTAACAAGTGTATCTGTAGAATCCCACAGCATACACGGAACATTAATCAACATTCCGCTTCGC
>JAGLPW010000053.1 GCA_023137125.1 Candidatus Cloacimonadota bacterium
GCAAGATGACGTGGCACGCCGCCGTTAGGTGAAGCTAAATAAAGGAAATTATATGGAAAAAATAAATTATGTAATAAATTTTCTAAGATATTTGGATTCAAGAAAAAGATCAAAAACTGGTTACTTGATATTCTTGATTTTCATTCTTATTCTTGAACTAATATATCCACCAATAAGCCAACTTCATTTAAATCTGCGAGCAATATTGTTTTTGGTAATTATTGTTATCTCTTTCAATATTTGGATGTTTCTATCCGGCAGATGGATTTTACCTACAAAAAAATTGAAAATCGGAATTGCCTTAAAATCATTAGACGCTAGCACTCAAAAAATAATTGATAAAACGTTATTGCTTTTTAATGATGAATTAAATAAATTGCGGATACGAGATAAATTCTATATTTATAAAATAGGACATGATGTCTTTAATACATTTGAACAAGCTGAAAAATATTTAAATAAATGGGAAGTTAATCTTATAATTCACGGTACAATTTATAGCGGTAATGCAAATTCAAATTACAGATATGATTTAAAGAACTTCAATTTCACCTATTTAATGTATAATACACAACAACAAACTCCATTGTGGGACTTAGTAAAAAATGATATTCAATTAATACTTTCAAATAGAGATTGGATTATTGAAGAAAGTAATGATATTATTGATACCAACAAAGTATCAAAGAATTTAGTAGAAATATTGTTATCAATTTTATCAATAACACTATGTCGGTCGTATAAACATCCCGAAATTTCAATTCAATTAATCAAAAAAGTAATTCCTTATCTTGAAAATCATATCCCCCCAGAAAAGAAAAAAATAAAAATTGATAAAAGTAAACAGAAAATTTCAATGCCAATTAATTTATTACGATCTGGAAGGCTTAGAACAATATTGAATTCTTGTTATATCAACACGGGGCGTATTTTTCTATACCAACAAAAGTATAATGAAGCAGTAACAACTTTAACAGAAGGAATTGAACGAGGTGCAAATAAATATCAATGTTACAATGCTTTATCAGTGGCCTACTTTTATTTACACAATTTAGAAAAGGCTGAGTTTTATACAAAAAAAATGAATGAGATCAAAAGAAATACTTTAAACTATATTGTTAATATGGCATTCTTTTCAATCAAAAGATGTGAATACGACAATGCAGTTAATTATTATGAAGAAACTAGAAATAAAATTAGTAGAAAGAATAATTTTGTTATTGAAGAAGTTATTGAATTTCTGAAATCAAGACAAAAGGAAGATAAGACTGAATTTGCATACCAATATGCAATTGGATTATTAAAATATAATCATTTAGACAAAGCCGAAGGTAAACAAATTTTATTAAGATTTTTGAAGAAAGCGGAAGAAGATAAGTATAGAGTTATGATTGCTAAAATTAAGTTTATTTTAAAAATTAGAGAATAATAATATCAGTTTGATGAAAGAATTTAATGAGCTTCACCTAACAAGCGTGTCGGCAGTAGGGCTGGTCAGTGCTCTTTGTTTGAATCTTACGATTCAAACGGCTGGTCGGTTTGTTTTTGGCGTGATCGTTCCGATCCCGCCGCACGCGCAAAACATTAGTGGCTCTTTTGAATTAAAGAAGGGGTATTTATGGAATGTTATAGAATAGAAGGTTGTGAAAGATTAAGAGCAGGCTTTAAAACAAACACGTTACTTAAAAATGGTGAAGATTGGGATTGGGAAAATCCTAAGAATTCATATGTTTGTGTGTTTTTTACAAGCTTTGAAAATATTAGACAGATATTCAGTGAAGAAGCTTCAGACATTGCAGAACTTCACAAATGCAAAAAAGGCGAAAAAATATTTCTATTAAAAATAAATTTAATCGATGAGACATTACTTGATCCAGATAATACTGGTGCGGGAAAATGTTGGGATTGTTCAAAGAAATATAAACCAGACATTAATTTAATGAATGATGTTGAAATACTTGGAGAAGCAATTGTTAAAACAGAATATTTTGAAATTACACAGCTAAATATTTATGATTATCCAATTAAAGTTGATAAGCTATTCGTTTAATAATGAGGATGATGAAAAATGGAAATTGCTTACAATATAACGGAATATAGTTTTAAGAATATAGAAAAATATCCTTGGATTAAAGCTAATTTTGAAATTGGTAAAATCGGATCAAAAGATAACAGAGAAGTTATTCGATTATTAGAAAATACGCATTACCCAAATATTGTAAAATGCCTTGAATTAATAAATGCTTATGGTAATCAGAGTTGTGAAATCGGAGATACAATTCTACATTCAAACGATATTTTCAATTTTCAAAGAGCAATGTCTGAATTATTTCTTTTTTCATATCTTTATGATAGATTAGGAGATAATGTAATAGCAATTAGCAGAATAGAACATAAGAACACACCAGATATTTCGATCATTAACGATGACTTAGAATTCTTAATTGAAATTTATACACCAATGGATTTCTATGGTTATAAGTCTTTCAAAGATTTATTGGTCCAGGTTGTGAAAAATCTAAACATTAAATTTGGATTTGATATTTCTCTCAAAATGAGTTCTATGAATTTCTCGTTTGCAAATACTTTCCCTACATTCAAAGAAATTTATAAATGGCTTGAAAATTATGAGAAAGAAATAATATTATGGTTAAATTCTGATAAAGTTGGTCGTTCATATGAATGTGAAACTCCTGCAAAATCAATAAAACTAGTTACTACTTTAAATAATCTCAGTCAAGATCCTTTAGATAGATCAATTATCTATAGAGAATCAACAAGATCAACAGACACGAAATTATTTTTTGAAATAGATAATCCCGAATATTTTGCCAAATCTCAATTCGGTATAAAGATAAAAGATAAACTTCAAAAACAACAAGCTGGCATTAAAAAGGATGGTATCATAAGAGTTTTGGCAATAAACTTCTCACTTTGTGATACTTCAAACATTGATTTCTTCAATTCTGAAAGGTATTATCGCAATCTTAAGAATGATATTAACTTATTAGTTTCTGATATTATTCCATATCCTCCCTACGATTTAGTTCTGCCTTGTGAACTTGGTTTCGATTGTGGTTTTATAAAACCGGTTAATTTATCAGATTTTGATAATTCAAAAATTGATGAGTTAATTGCTACAATTCATTTAAATAATCCAATTAAAGAAATACCTACTGCAACGGTGAGTGAAGTAAACAAAATCGTTGATGCAATGCAAGAGATAGATGATGAAAATAGCCACTAACAAGCGTGTCGGCTGTAGGGTTGGTAGTGTTCTTTGTTTGAATCTTCCGATTCAAACGGCTGGTCGGTTTGTTCGGTCGTGATCGTTCCGATCCCGCCGCACACGCAAAACATTATGCGAACTTTTTTGTGATTCGTGGTGTATATATGTTAGCAACAAAAGAAATACGGAGGTAACAATATGATAGCCCAAAATATTAAAGTGACAACTACATCTGGCTTTGATGATGTAATAATTGATGATTACCTGGGACCAATTACAGCACATGTTGTTGTTGGAATGAATTTATTCAAGGATATTTTTGCAGGGCTAACTGATATTTTTGGAGGTAGGTCTAAAACTTATCAAAATACACTTTCTTCTATCAACGAACAAGTGATTAATGAACTAAGGAAAAAAGCATTTTCTCTCGGTGGTAATTGTATTCTTAGCTTAAAAATAGATAACGATGAAGTTTCTGCTCAAGGAAAATCGATGATGATGGTTAGTGCAATAGGTACTGTAGCAATAGCAAATTTTTCAAAGAAAAACCAATCTCAAAAAAAATCTAATTCATTAAATGCTAGTAAACCAAATAGAATTAGTAATGAATATTTAAACATACTTCAAAAGAAACAACATTATATTCAAGCGAGTAAAGATGATTCATTAACTATAGATGATGCTTTATGGGAGTTTATTAAAAAAAATAGAGTGTATGAACTAGCAGATTATATAATTTGTAAATTTGCACATTTCAAAGAGCATTATCCAATTGAGCTAAAACTTTTTACAAAGAATGTTTTTGATTTTTTCTCAATTATTAGTTCAGGAGTAGCAATAAATTGTTTATACAGCCATTTGTTAAAAGATTATTCTTTTGAAGAAAAAAATAGAATCATAAATATAATTATACAAACTAAATTAATTGATTATTCAAATATTATTGATTTAATTAAAAATGCTGATTTTCAAATTCAAAAAGTAGGGATTCAACTTGCCTTATCAAATAAATTAAATTATGAAAAATCTGATATTGAACTTATTAATAATTTGGTAAATTTGATTTCAAATTCATTTCCTCAAAGAGGTAAAAAAACCTCTAAGAAAAAATCACTATCATCAAAATTAAAAGAAATTTGGATTTGTGAGTGCGGTAAAGAAAACAGTATTAACAGTGAAATTTGTTTCGAATGTAAAAAGGATATTTACAGATTTAGAAAAAGTGAGAAAAAACCATTATTTGTAATTGAAAAACTGACAAGCATTTCAGGATTGTTAACTGAAATAATGGGTTAAAATTTTGTGGCTAACAAACGTGTCTGTTAAGTTTCACAGCACACACGGAACATTATGTGCCTATAAATAGGAGGTCTTATGTCTATCAAGCTTCCCCAGGAGATTACATATTTCTATGAAATCACTCAGGTGATGGATAGATTGTATTACTGTATTCCTCAAAAGCAGTTACATTCAATGGCACAGCGTAACATGGTATCGAGAAATATCATTAAAGATTATCCTGACGGAGTTGATATCAAAGTCTCCCCGATACAGTTTAAAGAATTTCAAGTGTGTTACGGGATGACTTTCAATATGGAGCCACAGCTTATTTGGAAGGCTTTTCAGTTTGTTAAATCAAAGATGAAAAAAAAGTATTTTGGTACCGGTTTTATTAAACACCGGTTTTTAGAGGACATTGCAAAACAGATTCAGTTAGATTTCAATCAAATAATCGTTCAACCATCGAAAGTGGATCTGGAACCAGCAACAATTAAGAATCAAAAAAGTGCTCAACGAAAAAAGAGGTTATCTGTACAAAGATTGGATAAGAGGCTCAAACAACTGTCCATTAGAGATATTGATCCTAATAAATCCATAATTAAACAATCCTTTTCGAAGATTAAAATGAGTAAAGGAGATGAACCGTTTGATTTCTTTTCTCGCTATTACTTAAAACCAAAGGGGGGAAAATAATATGGCTGTTCCAGCAACGAATAACTTAACAATCTATGTATTAAATGTAGGGCAAGCAGATTCAGCTATTATCATATCCCCTCGTGGAAATATAATAATCGTTGATGCAGTTCGTCCTAGTAAGCTTATTAACCTGCTACAACAAATAGGTCCTCCCATTAACGATGAAATTGAAGAGCTGGTAATCACGCACCCACATCGTGATCATTTTAGTGGGGCTAACCGATTATTAAATACATACCAGGTAAAATCAGCGACACTTTCTCCTTTCTGGAACCAATACGGAATGGGACCACCTACCTACAGGGCAATACTTAATAATATGGAACAAAGGAGGACTGATATTGATTTTGTTTCCGGATACAACAGGATTTACCCTGACGGTGCTGTGGTTAACGGTCCTGATAATTTTGTACATGATGAAGACGCATTTTATATAGAATTTCTTGGTCCGTCCAATAATCTTCTTGGTCAATTAGAACGTGCCCAAAAACTTGATACCAATCATCTCTCGATTTTAACCAGAGTACACTGGCAAAGATTTTCAATGATCTTAGCAGCAGATGCCCAGATGGAAAACTGGTCTTATTTTGACCAGGAAGGAATGCTCCGTGAGGATTGTGATGTTCTTAAATCAGCTCATCACGGTAGTTGCAACGGAACACAATGGGAGCGTTTGGATCGATTAGATCCCAGATGTGTGATTATCTCTTCCGATCCGGAGAGAGGCCACAGTCTGCCGGATTTAGTAGGTGCAGCAATCTTTTCTAAATATGAGTCTGATAATAATAATAAAGTTGTTGCATTAACTAGTGAAACACATTCTATTCGTATAACTGTTCCTAATGGCAATACATTTGCTATTGAACACTTTGATGATGTGTCTGATGGTAATGTGGATTTAACTAATCCGCATACATTAACCCGGCAGAATAATCAAAGCAACTGGCGTCAACTACTGGAAACTCGTAGCCGTAATTTGTACCATTAAAGGTATGTGATAAAAGTATAATGAAGAACTACCCAATAAAACAGTATTAAGTGTTAGATATATGTTAATAGGTCCAATTCGTCAAACGGGTTATGCGGTGCCGTTGGATCGATCAGAGCATTAGATAAGGAGGATCCTATCATTTATACCGATGCACAAAAAATCGAGAAATCACGAAATGCTGGATCGAATCTCGGGATGAAGTATTCTACCAGTTTGTTACTTCTTTTCTCAAGATAGATCTTATCCATTTCTTGATGAAACAGCCGTTAAGTTCAATTTAAAAGCCCTGTAACAGCAGATAAATACTTATTAGTGTAAATCTACATATTATCAACTTTCGCTTTAAGTAACAACGATTAGAGTCAACTTGATTTCAGAGAATTAAGGGGATATTGACACCACTTGAAAGAGATGGGGAGTGTAAAAACTCCTCATTTTTTTACACACTATCAAATACTATTATGCTTGACACACAATTTTTAATTTCAAATATAACTTTGTTTTAATCTACAACATGTCAATTGGAAAAGGGAGAGGAGTAAAGATATGCCTGAAACAATTTCTAAATACAAAATTTTCATTGCATCACCGTCAGATTTGAATGAAGAAAGAAAATCCATTGATGAAGTTGTAGCAGAACTGAATTTATCATTTGGTCAACAAAACAATTTAGTTATTGAACTCTGCAAATGGGAAACACATTCAGCACCAGGAATCTCTCAAAAAGATTCTCAAGCAATTATTAATGATGATATTGGTAATTACGATATTTTCATTGGGTTGTTATGGCAAAAATTTGGCACACCAACAACTGATGCTGGGTCTGGGACAGAAGAAGAATTCAACATTGCTAAGAGACGGTTTGATGATAACCCTGAGTCTTTACAGATTTTATTCTATTTCAAAGATTCTGCACCAAAAAGCTTAAGTTCTATAAATCCAGAACAACTACAAAAAGTTAATGATTTTAAAAAGCGACTTGGTAAAGAGAAAGTTTTATATTGGACTTTCGATACAATAGAAAATTTGCATAGTTTTTTACGTATACATATTCCCAAAAGAATTAATACTCTAAAGGATAAAAATAAAACAAAGGCTCATACTAAAATAATTCCAGAAACAAAATTATATAAAACTGAAGATTTTGGTCTACTTGATTACCAAAATTCTCTACAATCCAAATTCAATGACTCAGCACAATCATTACTAAACATCTCAACAGCAACAAACTGGATAGCAGATAGGATGAAAGAAAAAACTGCAGAAGTAGCAAAACTAAATTCAATAAGAAAACAATTACGTTCTAAAGAATTATACAATATTTGTTATACTACATCACAATATATGAATGATTATGCTTCTCGAATTGATGTTGAAATCCCCATTTTTTTCAATCATATTGAAGAAGGAATCAAAGCAATGTCATCAATAATTAACTTAGTGGATGAATTCTATAATGAGACAAATATAAGTGAATTAGAGAGCTCAAAAGAGGAAATTATAACATTAAGTGCTAACATTATCACAAGTAACCAAAGTCTATCTGAATTTCGAGAAAGTGTTAATCAATTACCAAGACTAACTAAAGAGCTTAATCGAGCAAAAAGAAATGTTACAGAAAGATTAGATGATTTATCACTAAAAATGCTACAGAGTAGTAATTTATCAAAAGAAATAATAAAAGAAATATCGGAAAAGATTGACCGTATTAAATTATCTTTTGCATTAGATAATATCAAATGAATTAAATAGTTTAATTTATTTAGTTCCATATTTTGGTATAACATAGTTATCCACAAACTCGGTTAGTTGCTTGCTTCGTCTGAGTCGTTCTGATTCCGAAGCGCACGCGAGATGTTACAAGCTACTTGTTTTGAGTAGATGTTAAAGAGGTATGATTTATGTATATATTCTTTTTTATATTTAGTATTATTTTCATCTCTGTTGTCATTCTAATTCTAATTCTACAGAAACAGAATCTGAAAAATGTAGATGAAAAATACTATGAATTAAAGTTCCAAATTAGAATTTTGTCATTTTCATTAGTTCTGGCTTCCGTACTTCTAGGTTTCTTAAGTTGGAATGTAAAAAAAGATGCTGTTAAAGAGTTGAAAATGGAGATATTCAAAGAGTTTGATTCAGTTTTAAATTTTTATGTTGTTGAACATACTGTAACAACTTCAACTGAAGATACTCTTAGAATAAATTTTAGTGATTTAAAGAGAACCAACAATGAGAATTTACCTAAATTTTATAAATCTCCCTTAATGTTTGTTTCAGCTGAAAATGCTGTGTTCAGTGTTATAAGAATAACCAAAAACTATGTAACAATTAGATTAATTCCAGAAGGTAAATATAGAATTGATGCTGGACACTACGACTATAATGGTAAAATAACTTTATGGTTTGTTGAAAAGTAAATAGGAGTTAAGTATTGTGTTAATGCCACTACAAGCATGTCAGTTAATTTTCCCAGCACAAGCAGGACGTTAAACCTAACAATATTGTATATCCACAACTATTAACGTCATCTTTTAAAGCTGACTAAAGAATTATTTAGCTCTGGGAAATCACGAAATGCTGGATTCAATCTCGGGACGAAGGATTTTAGTAGTCTTAGTTAAAATTTAAACATTTTTATTTCAATTTCACAACGCTTTTCACAACGATTGCGATTTTCGTTATAATTTTAGGTATGCATTAAAACCTTATTAAGTATATCTTTAACTTGTGATAGATGGCGGAGAGTCAGGGATTCGAACCCTGGGTAGGTGTAAACCCACAACGGTTTTCGAGACCGCTCCGTTCAACCGCTCCGGCAACTCTCCTAATTTTTGATTTAAGACTTGAGATTTGAGATTGATGATTTTATATTTACAATCTCACATTTCCAAACTTAAAATAAAAATCTTCAACTCAAATTTTTTCTCGCTGTTTTTCTAGAAGATACGAATAT
>JAGLPW010000054.1 GCA_023137125.1 Candidatus Cloacimonadota bacterium
TTCTCATCTATTATAAATTCAATCCAGAAATGGGATTCATCAGATTCTTCGATTACAATACTCAATTTTGCTATAAAAGATGCTTTACTTTGAGATCTACATGTTGCCCTATAATTTGCAGCAACAGATGTTGAACAACGAACTAGCTGACCTTGAATATGTCTTCCTAAATATGTATTCGGTAAATAATTAACTATTTTCACACATTTATGAGCAAATGCTTTGGTTCTTTTTTTAAGTTCCTCTTTATTCATAAAATCCTTGAATTCTCAATTTGTCATTCATAATAAATAATCTTCAATCTTCAATCTCCAATCTTCAATCTCCAATCTTCAATCTCCAATCTTCAATCTCCAATCTTCAATTTCCTTTTGCTTCTAAAAAAAACCTTCATTAATTTTGAGCACTCTGCTTCACAAACACCTGATACTAATTCTGGATTATGATTCAAGTTCCGATCTAATAAAGCATTGTAAATAGAGCCAGCAGCTCCGGCTTTTTCATCATAGCAACCAAAGACAACTTTTCCTATTCTTGACCAAATAATTATACCTGCACACATCAAACATGGTTCAACCGTAACATATAAAGTATAATCATACAAAAACTTCTCTCCACTCGCAATAACTTCTTCAATAACTAATTTTTCGGCATGAGCTAATCCAGTATTTGCAATGTTAGTTCGGTTATATGCAGAAGTAATTAATTTGTTGTTTTTAACTAATATAGCACCGATCGGCACCTCATTTTCCTGAAGTGCCGATCTTGCTTCAGCTATTGCGAACTTCATCCAGTATTCATCTGGATATTTATTGTTCATTTATTTCATTGTCTTAAGAAACTTATAGTAATCACTGTCGGTAGTCATAATGAGTGTATTCTTATTATCAATTGTTTTTTCATAAGTTTCTAAAGTTTTAAGGAATTCATAAAACTCAGGATCTCTGTTATATGCATTTGCATAGATGTTGATAGCCTCTGCATCTGCTTTACCTTTTATCTCTTGAGCTTTCCGATAAGCTTCAGATTGAATTTGATCCAGTTCTCTCTGCATTTTACCCAATATTTCGGAAGAATCTCCCTTCCCCTCTGATAGATATTTTGCAGCGATCTTATTCCTTTCAGAGATCATTCTCTCAAATACTTTTCCTTGAACTTCCTGATTGTAATTCAATCTTTTTATACGAACATCGATCAAACTGATACCATACTCAGCAACTTTTATCTTTGATAGTGCAAAGATAGAATCGGCAATTACCTGACGACCATTAATGATCTTGTCCAAGACGTCATCTTCCAATTTACTATCTGTATATTCGGAAGTAAATGCCATTTCTCTATTGGAACTTCTTACGATTTCCAGTAATTTATTGGAACTTATTACATCACGTGTTGTACCGCTGATAATGTCATCTAATCTACTATGTGCATTGCTTTCGTAACGAGTAGTCTCATAAAACTTCAAAGGGTCAACGATCTGCCAGCGTGAAAAAGTATCGATCCAGATATATCGTTTATCTGAAGTAGGGATCTGTTTCGCTTCACCATCCCATTCCAGAATTCTGTTATCAAAATAATGCACTTTCTGAATAAATGGGATCTTGATGCGCAATCCAGCACTTTTAATTGCATCACCTACAGGTTTACCAAATTGAGTGATGATTACTTGTTGTCTTTCATCTATTACATATAAGGCATTAAATATTATGATAAGTGCTAACAGGATTAGTATATAATTTAATTTGATTTTCATTTTATTTACCTCCCTGTCCAAGATTTAACAGAGGTAGTACATTGTTCGCATCATCATCAATAATGTACTTCTTCTCAACCTTTGGAAGAACTTTCTCCATCATTTCCAGATAGAGTCTTTTCCTGGTTACAGTTTTGGAATAACGATATTTATTGTACATCTGGATAAAACGATTAGCATCACCATTAGCTCTATTCACTCTATTAACCGCATATCCGTTAGCTTCCTCAATTGTTCTTTTCGCTTTTCCTTCTGCTTCAGGGATTACCTGATTATATTTTTGCCATGCTTCATTAATGATCCTCTCTTTTTCCTGTTTTGCTGAGTTTACATTATTAAAAGCGGGTTGAACTGCCTCAGGTGGATTAACATTCTGCAGGTTGATCGTAACGATCTCTAATCCTGCTTCATAAATATCGAGCTGTTCTTGAAGCATTAGTAGAGATTTATCTGCAATCTCTTTTCTACTAAGCACAATAATTTCATCCACACTACGATCACCAACAACTGCCCTGATCACAGATTCTGATACATCACGCATTGTTTCTTCCACATTTCTAACCTTAAACAAATATTTCACAGGATCTTTTATTCTGTATTGAACGATCCATTCTACATCAGCAATATTCAGGTCACCCGTTAGCATAATTGCTTCGTTATTATAACTTCGTGCAGAATATTTTGTGCGTACTCCAGCTTGCAGAGTTCTGAATCCAAATTCTTCTTTAAATACAAGTTTAACTTTAACTTTCGTAAGATTATCTACACCAAATGGGATTTTGAAATGTAATCCCGGTTGTGTAGTAGAAAGGTATTTCCCAAATCTCTGGATAACACCTACCTCTTCCGGATTTACAGTATATAAACCCGTTGCAAAGAAAATTACCGCTGCTAGAATAATTACTCCAGTAATTATCTTTTTCTTCGGTAATTTGATCTGCTTAATGTTGATCTCCTCGATTTTTGGCATATTATCTCCTTATTTTTTCTTCATGAAAAAATCAATTGTTTCTTTAACACCTTCTGACAAAGAGTGTTTTGGTTCCCAACCAAATTCATTCTTTGCCCTCTCAATATTCAAACAACTTCTCCTTATATCTCCGAGTCTTGCTCCCTTGCGCACAGGTTCAACTTTCGTATTCATCTGTAAAGCAATTTCTCGATAAAGCTGTCCGGTTGTTGTTTCTAATCCAGTACCGATATTAAACGCATCAAGTTCACCTCTATCTAATGCTAATACATTGGCATTAACGATGTCTCTTACAAAAACATAATCACGGATCATACCGTCAGGTTCTTCACCAAAAGCATAGAGATAAGTTTTTTTATTATCTCTAAAATTTGTAATAAAAATAGAAACAACTCCAGCTTCTCCATGAGGAATTTGACGTGGTCCGTATACATTTGCATATCTTAGAACTGTATATTTTAAACCATATTGATGATAGTAGAAATATAAATATTTTTCTGAAACATATTTATGAATTGCATATGGCGAGAGTGGTTTGGGGTCATAATTTTCTGTTGTGGGATATTCTTCAGCTTCACCATAAACAGCACCTCCGGAAGAAATGAAAATTACTTTCTTTACTTTATATTTCACACAATTTTGCAGAATATTCAAAAAGCCAATTACGTTAACTTCAGCATCAAGTTCCGGTTCTTTAACCGATACAGGAACACTGATTTGAGCAGCATGGTGATTCACGATCTCCGGTTTTTCATCCCTAAATACTTGCTCCAGTTCTTTCGAGCGAATATCTATCTCATAAAATTTTGCTTTTGGATTTACATTATGTTTAAAACCGGTTGATAGATCATCAACAACTATAACATCATGACCAAGCTCAATGTATTTATCTACAATATGAGAAGCTATAAATCCTGCTCCACCAGTTACTAATATTTTCATTTAACCTTCCTATCGTATTACTTTTATTTGATCTGCTCGGGCAGAAACGGAAACCGCCTGCCGCAGCAGAGTAATCTGCAAGATTACTTCTTTCACATCTTTCTGATCCTCTACGTATCCAATAAGTCCTGCAAATGGTCCTTTTTGTATCTCAACCTTTGTTCCTTTTTCCAAAAATTTTGCTCGTGTAAATTCTACACCTAATTCTCGTCCGGAATAAATCTGTTTTAGGTCACTAATCAATTCCATTTGATTCAGTACTGAAAGCCAATAGGCAACATAACCAGTAATGGTAAGCTGTCTTTTTTCTTCTTGATTACACTTAATAAAAACATATCCTGGAAACATCGGTTTTGTAAATTTCACCTTCCTATTTTTATAAACACGTACGCTGTCTAAGAGTGGAAGATAATAATTAATCTCATATTGTAAGGAATATTTTGCAAGTTTCTTTTCACATCTTGGTTTTGTATGAACAACAAACCATTTCAGATCACCTTCACCGGGATCTAAATCCCCAAAAAGTTCTTCAATTTCAACTGGTTTATTAGTAGCCATAAATTAATGGAGATACTTAAGTATTCCCCCTCAAAAAATTACATTCTAACTAAATTATCTGCTTTTCTATTATTACAGGCAAATCTTGTATCGAGAACAAGTTTAGAACGCTTAACAATATCATCATAATCATATGCAGTATGGTCAGTTACGATTATCACAGCATCATAATCTCCCATATTTTCTAGACCAACTGATTTGTAATGCTTGTCGTTAAGTTCATTATGGAAAGTTGGAACGTGAGGATCATTATAATCAAATTGAGCTTTGTTACTTTCCAATAATACTATAAGATCCTGAATGGGTGATTCACGCATATCTTCAATATCTTTTTTATATGCAGCACCTAAAAGTAGTATC
The DNA here is from genome assembly GCA_023137125.1 of Candidatus Cloacimonadota bacterium. Taxonomy (GTDB): domain Bacteria; phylum Cloacimonadota; class Cloacimonadia; order Cloacimonadales; family TCS61; genus Tenebribacter. Next base: position 4,584 of record JAGLPW010000054.1, read on the forward strand.
TTTGATTTTGATAAGGCGAGTCCTTTATCATTTAGAAGTTTCATTAATTTAGTAATTACAAATTGCGGCATTTCATTATTAATTTCACCTGCAAGCTCGATGAGTCTTGTGTGGTATCCATACTCTCTTGCTTTCCAAGTTAGATAGAAGGGATCAAGTGGAATACAGTGTCCACCAATACCTGGTCCGGGATAGAAAGCCATAAAACCATATGGTTTTGTTTTAGCTGCTTCTATCACTTCCCAAATATCAATATCCATCTTCTCGCATAGAATGGTCATCTCATTTGCTAAAGCGATATTAATATTTCGGAACGTATTTTCATATATTTTTTCCATCTCTGCAATAGCAGGAGTTGGAACAAGATGAATTGGAGCATCTAGAATTGCATTATAAAAAACTTCTGAAATTTTATTGCAATTCGATGTCATTCCTCCAACAACTTTTGGAGTGTTATTTGTTTTATAATCTTTATTACCCGGATCAACCCGTTCTGGAGAAAATGCTACAAAAATATCTTCTCCAACGGTAAAACCTTTCTCTTCAAAAGCAGGAGCAACTATCTCTTCAGTTGTACCCGGATAGGTTGTACTTTCCAATATAATAAGAGTTTCTTTTGAAACATTTTCCGCAAGAGAATTTACAGATGAACTCACGTATGAAGAATCGGGTTGCTGATATTTATCCAGCGGTGTTGGAACAGCTATCATTATCACATCTGCTTCTTTCATCTCAGCATAATCGTATGTTGCTTTAAGCATTCCTTTTTCAACAAATTCTTTAAGTTCGGCATCATCTACATCGCCAATATAATTATCACCAGTATTAACGTGAGTTACAGCATATTCACTCACATCCACGCCAATAACCTTGTAACCTTTTCTTGCAACAGTAACTGCCATAGGCAAGCCAACATAACCAAGTCCCACAATACCAACAACTGCAGTTTTGTCCTCGATCTTCTTTATGATCTTTTCCATTCTTAAGATTAACTCCTATATTATTTAATATCTATAATGTTCTGGTTTGTATGGTCCGTCTTTTGGAATATTAACATATTCTGATTGTTTTTTTGTAAGCTTTGTAAGTTTCACTCCCAGTTTTTCTAGATGGAATCTAGCAACATCTTCATCCAGTTGTTTTGGAAGAATATAAACCTTATTTTCGTGTTCATTTTGCCAGAGTTCGATCTGAGCTAATACCTGATTTGAAAAAGAATTACTCATTACAAAAGATGGATGACCTGTAGCATTACCAAGATTCACAAGTCTTCCTTCCGAAAGAAGAATAATTGAATTCCCACCTTGGAAGAATATCTGATGAACTTGAGGTTTTATCTCTACTTTGTTAATTCCAGGAAGAGCATAAAGTTCGTTTACTTGAATCTCATTATCAAAATGACCAATATTACAAACGATTGCCTGATCTTTCATATTCTGCATGTGCTCAGTTGTAACAACATCACAGTTACCAGTAGCAGTTACAAAAATATCACCTTCCTCTAAAGCATCTTCTATTGTTGTAACTTCAAAACCTTCCATCGCAGCCTGTAATGCACAAATCGGATCAATTTCAGTTATGATAACTCGAGCGCCAAATCCTTTCATTGATTGTGCACACCCTTTTCCCACATCACCATATCCACATACTACAACCACTTTCCCTGCAACCATTACATCTGTACCGCGCTTAATACCATCTGCCAATGATTCTCTACAACCGTAAAGATTATCAAATTTAGATTTAGTAACAGAATCGTTAACGTTAATAGCCGGGAAAAGCAATTCTCCTTTTTCAACCATTTGGTATAGACGGTGAACCCCGGTTGTGGTTTCTTCAGAAACGCCTTTGATGTTAGCAGCAATTGTTTGCCAATTACTATCACTTTCATTTTTTAAAAGAAAGAATATTGACTTCAAATCTTCACTTTCATAGTCTTCATCTGCAATTGAAGAATTTTTTTGATATTCTACAGCTTTATGAATAAATAAAGTTGCATCTCCCCCATCATCAACAATGAGATCAGGTCCCATTCCATCCGGAAAAGACAAAGCTTGAAGCGTGCACCACCAATATTCCTCAATTGTTTCACCTTTCCAGGCAAAAACAGGAACACCTGATTCTGCAATTGCTGCTGCCGCATGATCTTGTGTTGAAAAGATGTTGCAACTTGCCCATCTTAAGTCAGCACCCAATTCTGCTAAGGTTTCTATTAAAATGGCAGTTTGCACTGTCATGTGCAAACTACCCATAATTTTTACGTTGTTTAGCGGTTTATCTTTGGAATATTTATCTCTCAAAGCCATTAAGCCAGGCATTTCTTTCTCAGCAATTAGTATCTCTTTTCTACCAAATTGTGCTAATGAGATATCTTTGATCTTATAATCCATGATTATTCCCCACTTTTATCTTCTATTTTAATCTTCTATTTTTATCTTCTATTGTCTCTTCGACCGTCTCGTCTATTATCTCTACGATTATCATTTCTTCCATAGTTACTTCTTGGAGCAGGAGGTGGTGTTGGAGAACTTCCGGGTTTATGTTCCGGATTACCTTCCACACCCTTCATTGTGAGTTTAACTTTTCCTCTATCAAATCCGATGAATTTCACATTTACTTTATCACCAAGTTTTAACATGTCACCCACATTAGCAACACGATCTTTGTGCAATTGAGAAACATGAACCAAGCCTTCTTTTGTTTCACTCATAAATTTTACGAATGCTCCATAAACTTCAATACGAGTAACTTCACCTACATAAATTCTATTCATTTCCGGATCAGAAACGATATCCGTAATTATTGCTTTTGCTGTTGCAATTGAATCTTTATTTGCAGATGAAATGCTAACGGTGCCATCATCATCAATGTTCACATCTGCACCTGTCGTCTCAATAATTTGCTTGATCATTTTACCACCTGAGCCAATTACTGCTCCGATCTTATCAGGATCGATTTTTATTGACTCGATACGAGGAGCGGTTTCTGCTAACTCAGCTCGTGGTTCAGAAATTGTTTCAATAATTTTATCTAAAATATAGAAACGGGCAATTTGCGCTTTTTCAAGAGCTATTCCCATAATTTCTTTTGTTATGCCTTCTATCTTTATATCCATTTGCATAGCAGTGATACCATCTTTTGTACCGGTTACTTTGAAATCCATATCTCCCAAGTGATCTTCCAATCCTTGAATATCAGTGAGAACAACAAAGTCTTTACCTTCCATTATAAGACCATTAGCAATACCCGCAACTGGCTTTTTAAGAGGTACACCTGCAGCCATCAGTGCTAAAGTTCCACTACAAACAGTTGCCATAGAAGACGAACCATTTGATTCCAAAATTTCTGACACAACACGAAGTGTGTATGGGAAATCATCTTTTGAAGGTATCATCGGAAGTAAGGCACGTTCTGCTAATGCACCATGACCATATTCTCTACGTCCAGGACCTCTCATGAATCCTGCTTCTCCAACACTGAAAGGTGGAAAATTGTAATGAAGGTAATAAGATTTTTTGTATTCTTCTGCCAATCCATCAATGATCTGCTCATCACGGCTGTTTCCTAAAGTTACAGTTCCCAATGATTGTGTTTCACCACGAGTGAAAAGTGCTGAACCATGAACGCGTGGAAGAATATCCAATTCACAAGTTATTGGTCGAATATCGTCCATTCCTCTGCCATCGGCTCTATGATTATCATGCAAAATAGCATTACGAACAGATTGTGCAAAAACTTCTTCAAAAGCATTCTTAAAATTTCTTTCTTGCTCAGTAAAATCTTCACCGAGTTTTTCAGCATTTTTTTCCATCATCTCTTTTTTAATTGCATCAATAGCTTCATAACGTTCTAATTTGCCATGAATATGGGCAGCTTTATCAATTGCTTTTCCAAAATCTTTTTCAACTTTGTTAATAATTTCTTCAGGTGTAACATCCAAAACAATTTCCATTTTCTCTTTACCGGAAACTTTAACAAATTCTTCTTGGAAAGCAACCAGTTCTTTTATCACTTCATGACCAGAATAAATAGCATTCATAATTATTTCTTCTGAAACTTCTTTAGCTCCGGCTTCTATCATTACAACCGCAGACTTTGTACCTGCTACATCCAAATCGAGAACAGATTCTTCAAATTGCTGTACCGTGGGATTGATCACAATCTCATTATTTAAAACACCTACTTTCACACTGGCACATGGTCCGTGGAATGGAATATCGGAAATTGAAAGAGCAGCAGACGCACCAAGAATTCCCAACATACCAGGATCGTTCTCTCCATCATAAGAAAGCACAGTTACCACAACGTGAATTGCATTTCTAAATCCTTTTGGAAAGAGTGGTC
>JAGLPW010000055.1 GCA_023137125.1 Candidatus Cloacimonadota bacterium
ATTTTACCGGAAGCATACATTTTTTCTATAAAATCTACTGTTAATGGGAAAAAATCTGTTCCTTCCCTTGCTTCTTTAGAAGCTGTTGCTGTAACTAATACGCTGGTTTCACCATAAGTGATAAAAACAGAACCGTTGGCTTGTTTCGCCATTCTGCCGGTTTCCATTGTCAATGTTTTGCCGGCGATCTCGATTGACTTTTTCTTAATGTCAAAATTGTGCATTTTTTCTCCTTTTTTAATTTGGGCAAAGCCCAATTTTTGTTTCGGCTTTATTAAAGCCCTTTTTCACGGAGATTAAAGCAATAGACTAAAGTCAGAATTACTGAACTTAGCTTATTGCTCCATTCCTCCGCATCTCATTTTCTTGTTTATATTTTAATAATTAACTAGTGTATGAATATTTAAACTACTTTCTTTTGTTAAGGTTTTTCTTCTAAAAAGTAAAGAAAGGGGTTTTATCCCCTTTCTGTTAACTCCAAAAAATATATTATTTCCTGAGTCCAAGTGCTTTTATCAACTTACGGTAACGTACAATATCTTTTTTCATGATATAGTCGAGTAATCTTCTTCTCTGACCGATAAGTTTGAGTAGACCACGACGTGTATGATAATCCTTTTTATGGATTTTCAAATGTTCTGTGATCTCTTTTATACGAGTTGTTAATAAAGCAACCTGAACTTCAGGTGATCCAGTATCTGAATCATGGAGTTTAAACTCTGCCATGATAGCCATTTTGGCTTCGGTATTTAATGCCATTTAATACCTCCTTTTGTTTTTGCTTTTTATAAGCAGAAACAACAGAAAAATCGAAGGTTTCTTTGTAAAGTATTTTCTTAATATCCTTATATATAGCAAATTTTTGATAATTGCTATATCGTTTCCCAAATCAAATTGGTCTTTTGTCACATGATTGATACCAATGAATTATGTATTATTATAATTCCTTAACAGAAAACTTAAAGTCAATTATTGAGTAATAGAAAAATAATAAAATTGACATCAATTCAAAAATTAAATTTGTAGACTGTACAAAAAATTGTATCAAAAATAAGAAAAAAAAAGAGTGGTTGAAGTACAAATAATTCTCAAAAAAAAAGGAGGACAAAAATGGAAAAAAGAAAAGTTGTTGTTTTCATTATTGTTTTATTTACTACAATTATGTTATCTGCAACAGAAACACGGGCAGCATCGATGGGAGGAGTTGGCTTTTATATGAAGGACAATTCAAATATTTTTGCCTTTCCGGGCACATTTAATTCTTATCAAAGTATGGTAATTAGCGAATTACGAGTAAAGAATTTAGATACTTCTTATTCTGCAGGAATACATTTTCCTTCAACTTATGGTGTGTATTTGAATAATCCTGTAACTGTAAATTTACCTAGTAGTTTTGATTATGTTACGATTGACAATACTATGGATCTATTTTATGGTTCAAAATTGACGAATTATGATTTAGGGATTAGATTAGCTTATGGTTTAGATAGCTTCTTAAATGAAATTCCTGGAACAGATTTAGACGAAAAGGAAACAGCTCATTATTATTCCTTTGGTGTTGGGCTTTCCGATGAAATCAGAGACTTTGGTTTTAATTTTGAACTTCCAGGAGCCAAATATGAATTTGATGATGAAGAGAAAACATGGGGTGGTTTTGGTATTGGCTTAAATTATAGGAATTTTTTAGATCGAGGAAAAATGCAACTAGTTCCTGTTATTACTTTTAAAATCTCAAAAACCAAATATGAACATGATACAGGTGTTACAGGTGCCGATGTTGCTAAAACTGATTACAGTGATTTGAGTTTTGGAATTGGTGTTGGATTAAATTATGAAATAAGTGACCAAAATTTGCTCGTTGTAGGGTTTGAACCATTCGGAATGAGTTCCAGTAAAACTGAAGTAAAAAACGGATGGGAATATAAGGATGTTACATTGGTTCTTCCCGGAGTATATGCTGGTGTGGAATCTCAAATCAAATCTTGGTTAACAGGTAGATTTGGTCTTGCTCAAACTTTTAGAATAGTAACTGAAACATCAAAACCTTATCAAGGAGAAGAAGAAACAGATACTACAAATTATAAAGATTTTGCTCTAACATTTGGCTTAGGATTTAAATTTGGAAAATTCACTTTAGATGCTTATATAAATGAAGGTCTTTTATTTGATGGACCTAATTTTATCAGTGGAACGGATCAACCAATAGCATCAAAACTTTCATTAACATATGATTTCGAATAAGGAGGTTACCATGAGGAAGATCAATTTAAACCTTATCATTGCTTCTATGTTTATTCTTGCATTTATAACAGCTTGTGGACAAACAGGAACTAATAATCCTACTGGCATTACTGGTGGCCCGGGTGAAATTGTTAATAGTAATAGCATTGTGGGTTCATGGTATCGAATGTATGAAGAACCCTATGACTATATGTTTGAAGAAATCTTTACATTCTTTCCTGATGGAAATTTTGAAATAGAAGATTATTATTATTATTGGAGCGATTATAGCGAAGAATGGATTTTAAATGATTACGATCAATTGGAAGGAGTATATGAAGTAGATGGCAACTTACTTATTTTGGAATTTGATGACTTTATTGATGAATTTACTTGTACTTTTGTTGTAAATGGTGATGAGTTAACATTGAATTTTGATGGTGATTCAATTACATTTATCCGTTATTATGGTAGGAGCTCCAACAATAAGGTAACAAATTTCGATCCTGAAATGCCAATCATTGAAACTAATTATAAAATTCCATTATCCAAAGGTTTTGCTGGAATTCTTAAACAACAATGATGACTTAACATTAAACGTTAATGGTTTCAAAACTGGAACTGCTAATACTTATAAAATGAAGTAAATAATATCAATCTTCATCAATAACCACTGCTCAGTTTGGCGGTGGTTATTTTGTTTACACTAAGATTCTATTCTCACAAGAATATTTGTCATTTTGAGGAAATTTAATCTATTGTAGATATTAAAACAAATTACTTGTTTAGATTAGCATTAATGATAAATAGAAAAATATCTTTGCTACATTAGTTATAATTTCTCTATCTTATAAATCATCTTTTAAGAATTTAGATACATTCAATTTTTATTGACATAATCCTGCTGCAAAGAATTTTAAAAAGCAATTAGTTAATATATGTAGGAATGTAATGAAGAAGAATATAATAAGAATCATAAAAATTATGCTTAGCCATTGGGGCTATCTGGTCTCAGGGTTATTTTTCATGTTAGGATTTGCCCTATTCAGCGGCACAAGTGTCACTCTGGCAATTCCATTAATGGATAACGTATTTAAATCATCATCAGATCAGATTTTATATAACGATGTCACATCTTTTTTTGCGGCAATTCAAAACTCCATTACGCAATTTATCACCACTAATGGCAGCTTTTTCCAGTTAACAAATAAAGAAGCCCTTGAACCTCTTCTTGATAATTTAAATACAATTATGTTACATACTGATTCACATTTACTCTTATGGATTATCAGTGGAGCTATGATTTCTATTATAATCTTGAAAAATATCTTTTTTTATGGGCAACGAGTGCTTTTTGCCAACCTGCGGGGACGCACGATAAAAGATATCAGAGATTTAATTTACAAAAAATATCTTTATCAATCTTTGGCATTTTTTAATGAGAATAAAGTTGGAGATTCTCTTGTTCGTATGGTCTCCGATGTTCAGATCATTGGAAATTTTTTTGTAAATTCTCTTTTTAATTCACTGAGAGAATTCCTGCTTATAATCATTTTTGCCTGGATCGCTTTATGGTTGAATCCAAAATTATTCCTCATAAGCTTGGTTCTACTTCCGATATTCAGTTTTGTAGTTCATCTTCTTGGTAATAAAATAAAGAAATATTCCAAACGTATCCAGCAACAATCGTCTAATATGTTTTCCAACGTAGAAGAAAAACTTAACAGTATGCGTATTGTTAAAGCATTTTCCCGCGAACAATATGAGATGGAAATATTTAAAGAGATCAATAATAAACATTTTAAATTCTGGAGAAAATCGAGAATATATCATGCTTTTAATATCCCTTTATCAGAATTAAATAGTGTCATTACTGGTGTAATAGTACTAATGATTGGTGGTTATCAAGTTCTTGATCCTAATGTGAATTTTTCTATAGGAACTTTTTTTGCTTTTATGTTGGCAATCTTTTCTATGTTACATCCGATGAAAGCTATCACAAAAGCATATACAAATATAAGAAAGGCACTTGTTTCACTAGAAAGAATTTCCGAAATTTTGAATAGAGAGTCTGAAATCATTGAAAGTAGTTCGCAAATAGAGAAAAGAGACTTTGAAAGTGCAATAGAATATAAGAATGTTAGTTTCTCTTACAATGGATCGGAAAAAGTGCTAAAGGATATAAATCTTACTATCAACAAGGGTGAGAAAATCGCCTTGGTTGGTAGTAGCGGTTCGGGTAAAACAACAATGGTGAATCTGCTGGAACGGATGTACGATACTACATCCGGTGAGATTCTTATTGATAAAAATAATGTCAGGGATATTAAACTACAAGATCTGCGAACCCTGATGGGCACTGTAACTCAAGAATCGATCTTGTTTAGTGATACAATATCAAATAATATTGGGTATGGTTCTCTTAAAGATATTACTCAAAATGAAATTATTAAAGCTGCTAAAATAGCTTATGCAGATGAATTTATTGATTCTCTCCCTAAACAATACGAAACACTTCTTCACACTAGGGCATCCAACCTTTCCGGTGGGCAGAGACAACGTCTTTGCATTGCTCGATCTATCGTGGCTGATCCACCAATATTGATATTTGATGAAGCAAC
>JAGLPW010000056.1 GCA_023137125.1 Candidatus Cloacimonadota bacterium
ATAAAATCGTTGTGATGGATGATGGAAAAATAGTTGGGATGGGCAAGCATAATGAACTGATTGAAACTTGTGATAGATATAAAACACTTTATAAACTTCAATTCGATGATTCGCAATAAATAATGAAAATACTGTTTTACATTTCAAAAAAATACTCAATTCCTATCATTGCACCAATAGTGAAATACTTAGAAAAAACAAATCACACTTTTGCTTTTTTTATATCAAAGAAAGTCGGGAATGAGCTTTCTTCAAAGCTAAATAAATACAAACTCTTGCAGGACATTGGAGAAACAAGATTATTCTCTCCTGATCTTGTAATCGTTCCGGGAAATTTTGTTGATTTTAGAATTCCCGGAATTAAAATACAAATTTTTCACGGCTTAGGAGTAGAGAAACCATCTCATTATAAGATCCGCCATTTCTTTGATGTTTATTGTACTTCAGGTCCTTATGTTACTAAAAAGTATAAAAACTTTCAAAAGAAAAAGAAATACTTTTTAGTTAAGGAAACCGGCTGGCCAAAGATTGATCATATCATCAATTATCCTACACATGATTTAAGAGATAAATTCAATATTCCAAAAGATAAAAAAGTAATTCTTTTTGCTCCCACACACAGCAGAAGAATGCAGTCAGCAGAAAGCCTGCTTCCTATAATTCCAAATATAATTAACAAAGATGAGATCTGGATTCTAAAATTTCATGAATTAATGGATAAAGAGATTAGAAACAGTATTAACAATTTCAATAACATCAGAATAATTAATGATTACGACATCACTCCATATTTGCATCTTGCTGATGTTCTGATCACAGATACTTCCTCTGTAGCATACGAGTTTATGATCCTCGATAAACCTGTGATCACCTTTAATACACAAAGTAGAAAGAATAAGGGAATTGATATTTCTCAGCCTTCTCAATTGCGAGAAGCTATTGATAGAAGCTTATCCAACCCTAAGGAATTCCATCAAAATAGAATTAATCATATTGCAGAGGTCAATCCATATATTGATGGAAAGATAAGTGTAAATCTTATTTCTACTTTAGAAAAGATTGTAAATAATAGAGAGCTGCAAGGTAAAAGAAAACCTGTGAATTTATTTAGAAAACTTCAAATTCGCTACCATGAAAAGTTCAAAAAAGGATATTTACGATAATGATAAAAGTCTTATTCGATTTAAAAAAAGAATATTATTTCAATTCTTTACAACCTGTTTATGAAGAAATGAGAAAAGATCCTGAATATGATATTCAATTTTATGTAGGAAAAGACGAGAAAAGATTTTTAGGAATTTTTCTGCTTCCCCAAAGAAAACAAATTGAAGAGCGATTAACTAAATTAGGATTGAAAATAACTAACCAAACTAGCGGATTTGACCTTGTGATCTGCGGAGATGTGCTCAAACATCCTGAACGTTACGGTGATATTGTTCGAGTACATCTTGATCATGGAGTTGGAACAAAAACATTACGCATTAGAAATATTCAAAAACAAAAAGGTTATCGTTACCATGTCTTTCTGGAAGGAGAGTATTGGTTCGATTACATCAAAAGTTTGGGCTGGGAAAACACAGCAGACTTCTATCTGACAGGTCTTCCAAAGCTTGATCCTCTATTTTGGGAAGGATATTATGATAATGCTAAGCTAACCAGAAATCTCGGTATTGATCCAAATAAAAAAACAGTACTTTTTGCACCTTCCTACAAACCAAGTTGTATAAGTTACGTGCAATCTCGTATCACAGACCTGTTACCTGAATACAACCTTATCGTTAAGTTACATCCTTATAGTTGGGGTGGAAAATATGCTTCACATTCTCAACACAAATTCTACGAAAAACTAGCTAAAAAATACAGCGATGTATTCCTGATCGAAAAAGAAGATTATGATATTTATCCATATTTATTTTTAGCCGACACACTAATCAGCGATACTTCGAGTGTGATCAATGAATTTCTGGCTTTAGGAAAACACGGAATCATCTACGTTTTACCGGAATCCAAATTGAAACATTCAGACGGGATGAAATCTGTTTCTATAGATCCCAAAGACTGGTTGGAAGGAGCTTTCCCAAAAATGTATGAACCAAATGATCTATTACCTGCTGTAAAAAGTGCACTTGATCCAATCCCGGAAATGAAAACAAAATTGCACGAATATCGAAAATATTTCTTTACCGGACTTGACGGGAATTCTGCTAAAAGAGTAAAAGATGAAATTGATGAAATAATGAAGGAGAAATAAGTGTCAGGGAAAACTAGATTAGAAGGGAAAAACATAGAAATTGCGCTAAAATTATTACATACTGTTACCACAGAATTAGAAAAATGCAAAGTTGATTATTGGTTAGAAGGTGGCACTCTTCTGGGCGTTATTCGCGAGAACAGATTATTACCATGGGATAACGATATGGATATATCCATGTACATATCCGATCGCTGGAAATTACTGAAAATAGTTATAAAACTCATTTTCAATGGATATCGCATCAGTACCAGATTTTACAATAAGGATATAGGACCTTTTAAAAAGAGAGAACTTCGCATGATAAAAGTTCGTAACTATGAAAAATTCCTGAAAAAGGGCGAAGTGATGCTGGATATCTTTCTTAAAAAAAAGATAGATAATGATTATTTTTGGACTGTTGGTATCAAATCACCGGTACTCAAATCTGCTCCTGCAAAGTTCTACGATAAGCTTACAACAATTAAATTTGATAAAAAAGATTATCTCATTCCCCATGACTATGAAGGTTACCTCACCTATCGCTATGGTGACTGGAAAGTAACGGTGAAGCAATGGGACTTTAAAAAAGATGATAACGCCATTGTACAGACGAAGGTGTAAATCATGAATATATATTATTATGCATTTCAAATGTATCAATTTTCATATTCCAAACCTATTTATGAAAAAATAGGTGGTATTTATGTTGTGAAGAAATTTGATCGTTTACTGCAATTCAAACGTTATTTCAGAGGGATGAATGCAGAATCTCAGTATCATACATTTCTGAATACTCCTCGAGTAATAAAAAGAAATATCACACAGGAATTTGATGGTGAAGGAATTATTTTTTCCCATTCAAATATCAATATTAAGAGTAAACCAGACAAATGTATCCGTATATTTATTGGTCATGGTACCGGTGATAAACCTTATGGCGGCAATCGGGTTGGACCCAGAAACCTTTTAAACTATGAATATATTTTTGTTTCAGGTCCAAAGCATTTAGCCAGGCTTAATGATTCTGGTGTAGATATTCCATCTGAGCGCTTAATAAAAATCGGTAATATGCGATTTGATGAATATGTAAATGGTGATATCGACAAAGATGCCGTGTATAAAAGACTTGGAATAAAAGATCATAGTAGGAAAACAGTTCTTTATGCACCCACATGGCGGTTCGGGAAAGGTACGTTTGACAAATATGTAAAAAAATTCTGTAAGGAAATTTCACCAAAATATAACCTGATCATCCGCCCGCATTCTCATGATGCTAAGCATATTCCTGAAATTAAAATTTGGGCAAAACTAAAAGGACTGAAAAATATCTATTTTTCTAATCCCTCTAATTTACGATTTAATGATACTATGTATGATTTTGCGGTTTCCGATATTATGATAAGTGACACATCTTCTGTGAATTATGAATATTTGATCACCGAAAAACCTCTAATCATAATCGATAATCAATATAAGAAACTGCACAAAATGCCCGATGAGATGAATATTCTGAATAATGTAGATATTTATGATGAATCAATTCATATTTCGGAAATGATCTCAGATAATCTGGCTGAGAATAAATATAAAGAAATGCATCGGAAAATGCTTTTTGATTGCTTCTACTATAACGATGGAAAATCAACTCAGAGAGCTATTGATTTTGTAAAAAGTCTTGATCCAATGTTAAAGTTGAAATAGGTAAAAAAATATTATTAGAGAAAAAGTAAAATTAAAATATATAAAGGAGTCGATATGAAAATTGTTTATTCGTATTATGTGTTAGACCTTGTTCATAAAGGTCATCTTAAAATGATGGAAAATGCTAAAGCTATTGCCGGAGAAGATGGTAAATTAATTGTTGGGATATTAACTGATGAAGCTGTAATGGAATTAAAACCAAGACCTATCATCTCTTTTGATGAAAGATTCGATCTGGCAAATGCAATTAAATATGTTGATCTGGTAGTAGCTCAAGAAACGTATTCCCCACTACCAAATGTTAAAAAGATCAAACCTGATATTTTAATGGAAAGCTCAAGCCATACCGATGAGGCTATTGAAGATGCTCGTAAAGTCATGGAAAGTATTGGTGGAAAAGTAATTGTAATACCATACTATCCATCACAATCATCA
>JAGLPW010000057.1 GCA_023137125.1 Candidatus Cloacimonadota bacterium
GGGCGTGTAGCTCAGTTGGGAGAGCGCCTGCCTTACAAGCAGGTGGTCGGGGGTTCAAGTCCCTCCGCGCCCACCATATATTTTTTAGCTGTTCGATTAATCGAACAGCTTTTTTTATTCCTATTTTAGTATATTTTATGCATTAATTTTACCACAATAATTATTTTCTTGACTCAAATTCCTTTGCGAAATAGACAACATAGTGAGAAGGAGAATAATGGGAAAGAGAAAGAGCATTAAAAACAGTAGAATTGATAGAAATTATTATTACATTCTTTTATTCATTGGATTCATATTGTTATTATTCTTATTTAATTATGACAAAATAAAAAATCTTGTAAATGGTCCTCAACAGAAGAAAGACAAAGTCTCCATTAAGCAAAAACGTGAAGAAATTACTGTTCTTGATGTAATAGTCCATGCAAAATTATTGCTGGGGGTAACTGAAGAGAACTATAAAAACCATATTGGTGAAGATGCAATTTATATTTCCATTGGAGTTGATCGTTCGGAGATGGACCTTAATTATGCAAATATTATTATCACTGGGCAAGTAGAATTAATTGGTGGGAAAATAATAAAAGGTGAAGAAAAGAACAATGGCAATAAACAGGTTCTGGAAATAGAAGATCCACATGATTCTCAAATTTATTTTGTTACATTGTATTATACTAAATCTCGAAATGTAGTCAGAGATAAAACACTACTTGCCATAGTCGTAGATGATTTTGGAATTCGAAATAATAAACTATTGGATGATTTCTGCAGCTTAAACAGCAATGTTACATTTGCAATCCTTCCAGATCAGAAGTATTCAAAGCATGTGATGAACAAAGCTACTGAAACTGGTCATGAGACAATGATCCACATCCCTATGGAACCAATTAGCTATCCGCGAGATAATCCTGGGGCTAATGCAATTTACGTACATCTTTCAGCGAATGAGATAAAACGTCGAATGGAAAATTACATAAAACAATTTCCATTATGTGTGGGTGCTAATAATCATATGGGGTCATTTGCCACTACTGATGAGTCAGTGATGAGAAACGTTTTGCAAGTTTTAAAAGATCATAATCTGTATTTTGTGGACAGCCGTACATCTCAATCCTCAATAGCTTATGATGTTGCGAAAAAGATGATGATCCCAACTTGTGAAAATCAAATTTTTCTGGATACTCCAAGAATAACTGAGAAAACACTTGCTAATAAAATTAGACAGTTAAAGTATTTAGCTAAAGATCGAGAAAAGATTTTAGTTATAACGCATTGTGCAACGCAAGACAGATATGAATTTTTAAAAGAATTCATTAAGGAGATAGAAAAGCTCGATTTTGAATTGGTCCCGGTATCTGAATTATTCAAATCAAAGCTACCGGAAATAATTTAGGAGTTACGTCATGGAAATTTTCAAAGCAATTATTTTGGGAATAATTCAAGGATTGACCGAATTTTTACCTGTGTCGAGTTCTGGGCATCTTGTTCTTGCTGAGCATTACCTGAAATTCAATAATCCTGAAATAAGCTTTGAAATAATACTACATCTAGGTTCATTATTTGCAGTATTGCTTTATTTTCGTAAAGATATTCTTTCTTTGCTAAAATCACTTATTTTATTCAAGAATAAGGAATCCATACATACTAGAAACAGAAATACCGTATTCTACATTATTGTTGCCACAACAGTTACCGGCATATTAGGATTTTACTTTGAAGACCCTCTTACAAAAGCATTTTCTTCGCTCTACATTCCAAGTTTTATGTTGATCATTACAGGATTTATACTTTATCTTTCAGATAAGATCGAACCCAAAAGGATCAAAACACACCAACTTGGAATCAGAAAATCCATTCTAATCGGGTTAGCCCAGGCATTTGCAATACTCCCAGGAATATCCCGTTCAGGAACAACTATCACTGTTGGTATCTTTGCTGGATTAGATAGAGAAGAAGCAGCTAGATTCTCTTTTATTCTTTCAATCCCTGCAATATTGGGAGCAAATATTCTAAAGCTTTCAAATATTTTAAGCCTTGATAGATCAGTTTGGTTATCTTATCTTCTGGGTACACTTGCAGCATTTATCTCCGGTTATGCTGTAATCTCGTTTCTCATTTCGGTTGTAAAAAAACAGAAATTGAAGTACTTTGCATTCTATTGCTGGTTTATAGCTTTCATAACCTTGATTCTATATTTGAAATATTAATATGCCAAAACCACAAAGCATCCCACATTATGAATTCTTAAAGAATTTCCCTGAGCAAAAACCACAATCTGTTTATTACATCTTCGGTCCAGAAAATTACCTTAAAGATATAGTTCTTAAAGAAATCTCTGGACGATTCAAATCATCAGGTTCTGAAGATTTTGATTTCATAATTCTTCATGCCGATACAGACTCTGCAACGAATGCTTTAGAACAACTTGAGATGATGCCCTTCATGGCAAAATTCCGACTTGTTATTTTAAAGAATTTTGATACAATGAAAGCTTCCGACAAATTACTTATTGCAGAATATATCCAAAATCCTGTTCCAACTTCAATTCTTGTTTTAACAGCTGCAAAAATAGATGAACGTGCAAAAGCAAATAAAATGATCTCGGAAAAAGCAATGAAGATCATTTGCCGTTCTCCTTATAGCACAGTTGATATTCTTAAGTGGCTAAATGTTGAAACCAAAGAAAAAAAAATATTTATGGATAACGATTCAAAGGAACTTTTTACAAGAAGTATTGAGTTAGATTATCAATTAGCTGCCAATGAATTAGAAAAGTTGATCATTTATACAAAGGGAAAAGGAAGTATTACAATTGAAGATGTAAGAGAGACAGTCGGAAAATCCAGAACCAATAAGGTATTTGATCTTCAAAACGAAATTGGAAAGCGGAATTTGGAAAAGTCTTTAACTATATTAGAGAATATGATTGCAAACAATGAATCTGCTGTTTTTGTTATTATCATGCTTTCAACTTTCTTCCGAACATTATGGCGAGTTAAAGCATTACAAAGAAGTAATCTAAGCAATTCTGAAATCGAGAATCGCTATCTTCCTGAAATATTTTATAAATTTAGAAAGGATTATGTCAACTATGCTAAAAACTACTCAAAAAAAGCAATCCAAGAGATATTCTCATTACTTCTGCAAGCAGATATCGATGCAAAATCATTAAACTTAAAAGATGAGATAATTTTGGAAATTCTTGTTTATAAAATCTGTAAGAGTTAAAGGTAACTTATGAATAGTCTTTATCGTGCCGGATTTGTCTCAATCGTTGGGAAGCCAAATGTTGGAAAATCGACATTAATGAATAAATTATTGGGTGAAAAACTATCGATAACTTCTCCAAAACCACAAACAACAAGGCAGCAGATCAAAGGTATAATTTCTGATGACAACAGACAGATCATATTGATGGATACTCCCGGATTTGTGGAAGCCAGATACGAACTTCATAATAAAATGCTTGAATATATCAATAACTCATTAAAAGATTCTGATATAATTATCTTTATGACTGATGCAAAAAAATTCCCAACTGATTACGATAAACAAATCTGTGAGAATCTAAAGCGACTTAAGGTCCCAAAAATTGCAATTCTCAATAAGATCGACCTTTCCGATGAAATTACGGTTGATAAAAAACTTGAATTATTGCAAGAATACGATTTCGAGAAAATTATTCCAATGTCTATTCTTAAAGCATCAGACTTAAATCTATTCTTAGATGAACTCACAAAATTGCTTCCATTCAATCCTCCTTTTTATTCTACGGATGAAATTTCTGATCTACCAATGAGATTCTTCGCTCAGGAAATTATTCGTGAGCAAATATTTCTTAATTTTGATGATGAGATCCCATACGCTTCTACTGTTGTCGTGGAACAATACCACGATTTTCCAAATAAATTGGTTATCGCAGCTAACATCTGGTTAGAAAAAAAATCACAAAAACCGATTGTTATTGGAAAAAATGGAAGAAAGATCAAAGCACTACGAATTGCAGCGGAAAAGGAAATCCATAAAATCGTTGAGAAAAGAGTAAAAATTGATCTATGGATAAAAATCAAACCAAATTGGCGAAAAAAACAGAACGCTCTGAAGGAATTTGGATATAGATAATTTTGTATTTTTCAAAGTTGCAACAATGTGTTAAACTTAGCTAATAAAAAGAATAAAAAATATTTGACATCAATACAACACAAAAATTATTTGTAAACTCCATTTAGGAGGATTAGCTCTAATTGGTAAGACAGCGGTCTTGAAAACCGCCGGGCTTAGCCCTTGGGGGTTCGAGTCCCTCATCCTCCGCCAGAATTATAGAAGTGGAGAGGTGACCGAGCTGGTTGAAGGTGTGCGCCTGCTAAGCGTATGTAGGGGAAACTTTACCGAGGGTTCGAATCCCTCCCTCTCCGCCAGTTTTATATAGATTTTAATGGGCCGTCGACAAGCGGTAAGTCACATGGTTTTGGTCCATGCATTCGGGGGTTCGAATCCTCCCGGCCCAACCATTAAAGCCATCCGGTTATGCTGGATGGCTTTTACTTTGTTATAAAAAACAAATTGACCACTTTTCCTTTTTTTCTACTTTTTGTTACATGTAATTATTTTAGGACATAATTTTAGAGAAATGTAGGTAAATAATGGCACAGAAGAGATTGTTGATAGTTGAAGATGAAAGGATCATTGCTGAAGACATAAAGAGAACTTTGTTGCAATTTAACTATCATGTTATTGATATTATTTCTCATGGAGAACGTGTTCTCGAACGCTACGAAAAATTAAATCCTGACCTAATTTTGATGGATATAATGTTAGCAGGAAAGATCAACGGTATTGAAACTGCTATTAAAATTAAAGAAAAATACAATGTCCCAATAATATATTTAACTGCATATGCCAACGAACCAATCTTGGAAAGTGCAAAAGCAACTGAGCCTTTTGGTTATTTAATAAAACCTTTTGAAGAACATGAACTTCATGCCACAATTGAAATGGCGTTTTATCGCTATAATATGGAGAGCAATCTCCGACAAAGCGAGAAAAAATATCGTCTTCTTTTCAATAGTATTGCGGATCCAATTTTTATATTATCTGAGAATGGAGAAAATTTTCTGGATTGTAATGATGTTGTATTAAATAAATATGGATATACAAAAGACGAACTTATCTCAACTCCCACTTCTAAATTTTATATTGAAGAAGAGTTGGAACAATTATCAAATTATCTAAATAAAGAAAGTAATATTGAGTCACCTATTTTTACACACGTTAAAAAGAGTGGTGAAGAAATAATTGTTGAACTTCATAAGAGTGAAATAACTTTTAAGGAAGAACAAGTTCTTTTAGTTATTGCCCGTGATATAACTAAACGTAAAGAAGCCGAAGATGAAAGACAAATTGTCCAAGAACAATTATACCAATCTCAAAAAATGGAAATTGTCGGTAAACTCGCAGGAGGGATAGCGCATGATTTCAATAATTTATTAACAGCTATAAACGGTTATTCCGATCTTGCTCTAATAAAATTGGATAAGGATAACAATGCTTACAACGATATTAAAGTGATTAAAGATTGCGGTGAAAGAGCAGCAAGATTAACTAAACAATTACTCGGTTTTTCACGAAAGCAAATTGTTGAAAAAATTAATATCGATCTGAATAAAACAATTACTGAACTTGAAAAAATGTTAAAGAGGTTAATTGGAGAAGAAATATCTTTGGAAACGACTTTCCAAAGTCCTTCTTGTATAATCCATGCAGATAAGAGTCAGCTCGAACAGGTGCTTGTTAATCTTGTTGTAAACGCACGTGATGCAATTGAAGGTCATGGTAAGATCATAATTTCTACAACAAAAGAATCACTTACTAAAGAATTCATTACACGACATGATCTTGGTACATCAAATGAATATATCAAGATTTCTGTTGTAGATACTGGAATTGGTATGAGTGAAGAGGTCAGGGAAAGGATATTCGAACCTTTCTTTACAACTAAGGAAGTAGGCAAGGGTACCGGTCTTGGACTTTCTACAGTATTTGGTATCGTGAAACAGAATGAAGGTGCAATACTTGTTGAATCAGAAGAAGGAAAGGGCTCGAAATTCAATATCTATTTTCCACAAATAATTGCAGAGATCAATGATGAAAAATTAACAATTGTAGATTCTGACGATCTTCCAACCGGAAATGAAACTATCTTGCTTGTTGATGATGAAGACAGTATCAGAGATTTCCTTTCTGAAATTTTAAGGGAACAAGGATACAAAATTATTGAAGCTTCAAACGGTAAGGAAGGTTTGCACAAATTTATAGAAAGTAATGAACAAATTCATCTTTTGATCTCCGATATTACAATGCCGGAGATGAGTGGACCAGAATTGATAAAAGAGCTAAGAGAATTTCAACCCGACATTAAAGCAATCTTCATCTCTGGAAATGTTGAGAATGATTTTATAAAAAAACATACTTCGCATGCAAATGTCAGCTTCCTTCAAAAACCATTCACATATGATTCTATAATTTCAAAAGTTAGAGAAATCTTAGATAAGTAAATTTTAAAAAGGAAGATATTTTGAAGAGTAGAAAAACAGAACTGGAAAAAAGGATCTTTGTATTATTTTTTGTGATAACATTTTTTCTTGTACTTACACTCATCTTTATCGAATGGCAATTAGCCAAGTTTGGAATTAATCAATACGAAGACATGAATATCAGATTAACACTTTCTGAATTGAAGATCGCCCGTAATGAAATGGAAATGGGAAAACAGAATCTACTAACAAATCTTGAAGCCGATAAAGTAGTAATTGATGCATTGCAGAAAGGAGATAAGAATCTTATTAATAATCATCTTTATCAAAATTATCAGTCCGAGGATATTGATAAGCTTATAATTTGTAACAAACAGCGAGAGTATATTTTTGGAGAGCAATGGGAACTTTTGGATAAATATCTTTCGCAGATATATCGAGATATTTCTAAAGAAAACTCTGGGTTTTTTATAGGAAATTTCGGTAGTAGATTATTCCAGATAACATATAATCCAATTTTCATTTCAAATGAAATAAAAGAGCTTTTTGGTGTTCTTATTATAATAGAAAATTTCGATATTTCTAATTTGAAATTAAGCTCCGAATATGAAGTAAGTTTAATCTCTTATGACAAAACACTTTCTGAAAATGCGATACCAGGTAATCTTACTGATTATGTATCAGATATAAATGATTTGATCGAATCTATGACTGAAAAAAAGTTGGAACAGACTATTAAAAAATTTAATATTAATAATGCTGCAGGTATCAAAATATTTTACGATCTTACAAATGAACCGTCCGGTATTTTCATCATTTCTTATATAAGGTTTGTAAATCAATTTGTGCAGCAGAGTATTCTGATTTTTGTTTTAATTCTTTTAGCTGTAACGCTTTTCATGATAAGTCTGCTCGGTAATTGGTTCAGTAAAACGATACTGATCCCGGTGAGAGATATCAGCAATAAAATGCAGGATATTTCAGAAAATCCTTCTAAATTGGAACCTATAGAAATACGATATTCCGGTGTGCTGGGAGATATGGTTACATCCTTTAATACTATGAACATTGCCCTTTCGAAACATGGTCAAACCTTACGCGAATACAAAGAGCTTACAGATAACCTGGATACCGGGATATTCTGGTTGAACAATAATTTCGAAATAATCCTTTATAATCCCAGTTTTGTGAAGATAATGGAAATGAGTGAAAATCAGCTGAACCACCAGAACCTGAGTAAATTATTGGGTTTGAAAGAAGAACAATTTGCAAAGTTGTATGATGCGCCTCTAACATTCTCTAATCTAAAAGTATTCCCAAACAAGAATCAAAAATATGTAGCTTTAAATATTCGAGCTGTAAAACATGATGAAATTACTAAATTTTTTGGTAGTATTATAGATGTTTCAAAAGAGATCAGGGCAACAGAAGCACGAAAATCACTTGAATTGGAACTGATAAAGAGTAACAAATTGGCTGACATCGGTAAAAAAATTGAGGGAATAGTTCATAATATCAATTCACCCTTGAATACAGTTCTGGGCTATGCCCAACTATTAAAGAAGGACATGAAAGATAACGCAGACTTAGATAGAATAATAGAAGCTGGTAAAAATATTGCTCAAACGGTAAAAGGCTTATTAACAAAAGTAAAACAAAGCAATATATCAATAGACCGTCCAATTGATATTAATGAGATGATCGCACAAGAATTGGATTTTTGCAAACATAATCTTTTCTTCAAACACTATGTCACGCTTACTACAGATTTTCAGAAGAACCTTCCAACAGTTACTGCATCTTATGGTGACTTAAGCCTTTGTACTGCAAATATTATTAATAATGCAATTCAAGCAATGAAAGATTGTGTTCAAAAGGAACTCACGATAAAAACTTATGAGAAAGAAAAGATGGTTTTTATTGAGATTACTGATACTGGAGAAGGAATTCCAGAAAATAATATTGGCAAGATCTTCGAAACATATTTCTCAACTAAAATTGGGAAAACAGGAACCGGTTTCGGACTTGGTCTGGCAATAACAAAAAGTATAATTGAAAAATACGAAGGTAAGATCAAAGTTGAATCCAAACCTGATTACGGATCAACATTCACACTCATCTTACCTCAAACAAAAGGATAATAAGATGTTCGAAAATAATGGACAAAAAGCTAAAATCCTGATAGTTGATGATGAAAAAGATACAAGAGATATTTTTAGAAGACACCTGGAAGATGAATACATTATCGATACAGCAGATTCAGCAATTGTAGCAATTGAAAGATTGAAAAATAATTCTTATCAGGTTGCACTTAGTGATCTTGTAATGCCTGGAGAAGATGGTTTAAGTTTACTTAAGAATATTAAGAAGAAGTGGCCGGAAATTGCCGTAATGGTAATCAGCGGTAAAGCATCTATTGAGATGGCAGTAGAAGCGATGAAGCTTGGCGCAGATGAGTTTATAGAAAAGCCTGTAGAAGATCTTGACCTGCTTAAATTGAAAATTGAGAAATTATTAAGAGCAAAATGGCAGACAGATGAGATAAAAAGATTAAGAACGATCTTAGATAAAGAGTTTGATAGAACCCATATTGTTGGAAATAGCCTAGCTATTCAGAAGATCATGGAAAAAGTAAAAAAAATAGCTCCACTTGATACAACTATTCTAATTTCAGGAGAAACAGGTGTAGGCAAGGAACTCATTGCCGATCTGATTTATCGAAATAGCAGCAGAAACAAAAGAAAATTTGTTGCTATCAATTGTGGAAGTTTACCGGAGAGTCTTTTAGAAAGTACTCTTTTTGGTCATAAGAAAGGATCTTTCACAAGTGCTATCAAAGATAAGATCGGATATTTTCAGGAAGCTGACGGAGGAACACTTTTTCTGGATGAGATCACTGAAACAACACCAGCCTTTCAAGTTAAACTGCTTCGCGTTTTGGAAAAGGGTATTATCCGACAAGTTGGTGGTGAGAATGATATTACAGTTGACGTGAGGATTATCGCTGCAACTAATAAATCCCTTTCAGTAGAAGTTGAGAATGGAAATTTCCGAGATGATCTCTTCTACAGATTAAATGTGATAAATTTGCATATTCCACCTTTACGGGAGCGGGTTGAAGACATCAAACTTCTTGTAAGTAAATTCATTTCCGAATTTTCCAATAAATACAAAAAGCAAGAGCTTAAAATATCAAATGCAGCTCTTTCAATTCTATTGAACCAGCAATGGAAAGGGAATATACGCGAACTAAAAAACACTATTGAACATTCTGTTGCCCTTGCTTCATATGATACTATTATTCCCGAAGATCTACCGGATCACATTTATAATAAAGAATCAAAGAAGCCTGATTCCTCAACGTCTCATTTTCTTGGGTTACCTTATCCAGAAGCTAAAAGTGGATTTGAAAAAGCTTACATCGAAAATCTTATGAATCAATGCAAAGGTGATGTTACAAAAGTATCTAAGATATCTGGTATTAAACGTCAGAATTTATACGAAAAATTTAAACGTTATAATCTCAATCCTGATGATTTTAGGAAAAATTAATATTTGGAATTAGTTATTCTAAATGTTGTGATCACTAAATATAAAAGTATTAAAAAATCACTTAAAATAACTCCTTTGGGAAATATAAAAAACATAGTGTTCAGAGCTAACCCAACTATCACAAAGATCAATTCAGGTTTTAATATCTTCTTGATGTCGTTTGTTTTAATTACAATAAGCGATAATGGAAACAGCCAGTAGATATTCATATATGAAAGACGAGCTGCAGGAAGAAAGAAGCTGCTAATAATTATAAATATTATTCCAATATAAAAAAGAAGCTCATTGCTTTTTGTTTTAACTATTCTCCTCCATAAAAAAATTATCAAAATTAAAATACAAACAATAAAAGATAACTCAAGAATAATCGCTTTAACTTTTATATGAAAAAAGATACGAATCATATCTTGAATGGAAGAATCTTCTATTTGCAGATTTGCAGAGAATATTGCGTTCTTTATTCCATCTACAACACTCTTATTAAAAAAGCGGTAAGTTGGTCGAATGATGAGTAAATGAAATTTTTCATGAAACTCCATAGAATTGAAATAACTTTTCCAAATTGATAATGGAGCAATAACCAAAGAAGATACAAAACTTATTAAAATTCCGGCAAGACCACTGAAAATGAATTTCCATTTTTTGTTAATAAGAAATGGGATACCCATTAATATTACAGGTGGTCGGAAGGAAGCAGTTAATCCTAAAATGAATCCACTGAGAATGTAATTATCTTTTTTCTTTACAAGCCAATAAGATAAGATGATCAGAAAAACAAAAAGGATATAGATCTGCCCTTTATCTATATGCAACCTCCAGAAAAAACTGGATGCAATAATTAACAATCCCATTATCCAGATAATCTTCTTCTTAATAATAGAATAAGTTGTATTTGAAAGCAGAATAATACTCAAAAGAAGTAGTAACCATTGTATAAATGCCCACAAAATTTGTTGAGTTTTATATGGTATTGAAGCAAAAGGTAAATGCAACAAAAGCACAGTAGGAGGAACAGTTAATCTACTCATGGGGAAATTAGAATAAAAATCCCGAGCATCAACTATCTCTTCAGGTGTATTTTGATCCCATTTAAAGAAATAGGGGTCTTCCCCATCTGATAAAACTCTTACTCCAACAACACGGTTACGAAGATCTAAAGCACCATATTTTAATGTATTCACCGTATCAAATGAAATGCAGATCGCTGACATTAAAACGGAATAGATCAGAAGAAAATTCAGAAGAATTTTCCAATATTTGTTCATTTCTTCAGTAGTGATAATACCTCCTCAGAATTAATTATAATCAGCGAAAAGATTGGTAATAATATAACATTACTATATGAAAACCTTGCAGCTGGAAGGAAAAGTTCTGACACTAAGATAATTAATATACTACTTAAAAATATAAAATTATAATTTTCGTATTGTTTTTTAATTCTCAAAAATAATATTATTAATAACATAATACTTATTATCAAGCTAATCAATAATATATTGGTTGATATCTGAATCCCTAAGTATTTTTTAACAATTCCTTGAATTGAAGAGTCCGTAATTGGCAATCTTGCCCAAATCCACAAATCTCTCATATCTTCAATATCAATATGCGGATATCTCATTGTATTG
This sequence comes from Candidatus Cloacimonadota bacterium, assembly GCA_023137125.1. Lineage (GTDB taxonomy): Bacteria > Cloacimonadota > Cloacimonadia > Cloacimonadales > TCS61 > Tenebribacter. The sequence continues at coordinate 11,711 of JAGLPW010000057.1, forward strand.
ATTTCAATAATTCCCAAGTGAATTTTACTATGGATTGACATCGCCTTAAAATAACCTCTCCATATTTCATAGTCTACGAAAAGGAAAGAGGTCAAAATCCCTAAAACTACTCCAATAATTTGTCCAATTACGAATTTCCACCGTTTGCATATAAGAAACGGTAGTCCAATTAAAACCATTGGGAAACGTAAGACAGAACTATAACCAATTATAACTCCGCTTAGTAATCTATTAAATTTAATGTTTAAACCATAAATATAGTAACTCAAAGCAAACAGGAATACATATAATATATATATCTGCCCACGTTCAACATGTAATCTGAAGATAAAACTATCTGCTATAAAGAATAAACTAATTATCCAGATTAATTTTATTTTGATTTTATTTTTAACAGAACGAGTAAAAAAGAAGATACTAAATAAAATCAAAAACCACTGAATGATTGTCCAAAGATATCTTTGTATTTTGTATGGTAAATCGCTAAAAAGAGAATGAATTAATAGAATTGTAGGTGGTACTGTTACTCTACTTACAGGTAAGTTCGGATAATCTTTTGAATCAAGAAATAATTCTGAATAATTTTCATTCCATTTAAAAAAATAAGGATCATAATTAGCTTTTATTAATCTTGCACCAACTACTCGGTTACGAAGATCAATTCCACCATAATTAGCACTATTCTCCATATCTTGTAGAAAACCAACAACAGCAAAATAAATAGAAGATATTAATAAAACATTTAGCAATAAATTTATTTCACTTTTCTTCATTACACTCCTCTTCATTATTCACATTATTAATAATCTTTCTGGTTTTTTTATTATGAATTACATTTTACACTAATTCCATAATTGTAAACATTGAATGTTCCTGTTATTATATCTACGCATTCCATTTCTTCTATAAGAAAGAGATTCTCAATTATATCTACATAATCTCTGAGATTGTTTAGTTTATAATAACTTCCAAAGTATTTTGTAATTTTCATACTCCCACTAATAAATATTTGGTGGATTATATTTAATGAAAAAATTTGGATTTTTGTAATATTCAATCTGAGAATCATGTATAATTTTTACTTGTTGCTTCATTTTATAAACAATATCCGGGTGTTTATGAATTTGATTCTGTTTTTCCATTGGATCGTTCTCAAGATTATAAAGTTCAACTTTTTTCACAGGATGGTAAGTAATTAGCATTTTCCATGGCCATAAAACTAAAGCATCCTGCCAAACAAATGAATTATTATGCATGAAAATTTGTCTGTGGGTGTCTGAATCATAAGCAGAATAACCTTGGAAAGAACCTGGTATAGGAATTCCCATAATATCGAGGAGTGTCGGGAAAATATCAATATGGCTAATTGGTTTCTCTACAATTTGAACATCTACACCTTTGGGAGGTTTGATCATTGTGAATGTTCGGGCAATTTCATCGTACATCGATCCGGAATGATTTGCAAATCCATGTTCATAAAATGCTTCACCACTATCCCCAATTAATACGAAATAACAGTTATCCCATAAATCTTCTTTTTTTAGATAACCAACAAAATCTTTTATTATGCTGTCCAAATTATGAAAAGCATTTAGATACCTGTTCCTCACATGAATTGCTTTAGATTCCGGCCAATCATAATAAACCATTGGAAAATCAATAACACTTGGTTCAAATGGTTGTACACTGTTTGTTGAAACTATATAATCAAAATGTGTATTCTGTAGATTCATCCCTAAGAAAAACGGAATTTCATGATCTAAGCCGGATATCCAATTCTCAGCGATTTTAATTGTCTTAGAATCTTCAATTTTTCCAGCAGTAATTAGTTTATTTTTTATCAATAGAGACAACCCTTTCTTATCATCTTCATTATACCACGTCTCTTTATCATAATCCTCTGAATGATAAAAATAATCAATTCCTTTTCCTCTTAACCAATTGATCATATCACCCCATTTCTCGTTCTGTGATGAAATATAGCCAGTTTTATAGCCAAGATTGTTGAAATATTCAAAAATGGATAATCCCCGTGATACAGATTCTTCTGAATATGGCTCACTATAATTCGCTCTTAATGGATAACGTGAATACCAAATTGAAAGATCAGAGTAATTAGAATGTGGTGAGGTTATATACGATTTATCGAAAAACAAAGAATTATCTGCCAGTTGCTTCATGAAAGGGATTGGACAAGGCTGCATGTCTATTAGATCCTTTCTCATTGATTCAATCATAATCACAATTACAGGATTTGCATTTTGTTCATCAATTATAAAATTGTCAGCATTATCCTTTAAAGTTAACAACTTAAGCATTGTTTGTTCATCTACGCTTTCATGTATACTGCCAGAAGCTAATAATGATAAAAAAGGATGAAAATTCTTTTTCTCAATATGAAAATTTAACGTAAGAATTACTATTAAACCACAATAAATAGCGATAAGAATTTTTTTATATTTAAATTTTTCTCTTATGTTTATTATTACATTTAATAAAAATGCAATTATCAACGCTGAAAGAACTGATAATGTAATAAGTATCGAAATTGTTTTGGGACTTGTCTGCATAAAATGAAATATTAGCAATTTGAAATTTAAAAAAGTAAATACAATCGCATTTTGGATTAGAAATATTCCATTACGAAAATAGAATTTCCAGCTAGACATATTAATAATGAATAAAGCTGTTAGAGTAATAAAGGAACTCAAATTTATAATAATTCTGAATAATACTTTCAATTTTGAACCAAAATAAAGTATAAATGAAAATATTATCAGGATTGTTAACCACATATAAGTTGATATAGATATCATTGTTAATAGATGTTTATAATTCCAATAAACGCGTGATATCGAAATGTCATTAGTCGCAATATATGCTATTGCGGATTCTAAAAAACCCATTACTAAAGAAATAAGCATGATAAAAAACAAAACAGAAAACTTGTTACTTATTTTACCATTTGTATTATGCTTCATGATATTCCTCTTCCGTATTCACATTCCAGATGTTATCTTTTGTTTTTACGTTATGAATTACATTCTCCACAGCTTCAATAGCTGTCAACATAGAATGATCCTGGTTATTATATCTATGCATCCCGTTTCTTCCGATCAAAAACAGATTCTCAATTTTATCTACATGATCTCGAATATCATTAAATTTATCATAACTTCCAAAATATGCCGGATATGTTTTAGGCATCCTGATAACTGTACTGTCTAATACATCATTCTTGTTAATGATCTCAATTTTTTCTAGTTCACTAATTGCAAATTCTGTAAATTCTTCATCAGGCATACCCCACAGCTCGTCACCTTCATTACAAAAATACTCCAATCCGATCCATACAGTATCATCGTCTTCAACCATATACGGGCTCCAGTTGTTAAAGATTTGAAGCCTTCCTACTTTTACATCACGTTCCTGAATATATATCCAGTTATCGGGTACAATGTTATTTATTGTTTTTTGCTTGGTTTGATTTTTTATCCTCAATTTCTTCAATAACAATCCAACTGTTATAAAATCACGATAAATAAGTCCATTTGCAATTTCTATAACCTTAGTTGGAACATCATTCATTGAGTTGATAAGGTCTTTTACGGGCATTGTTGAAAAAAAGTAATCAGCTTTCTCCTCTTTGCTCTTACCTCTTTTACTATCCCTTACTGTAACTGAGGTAATCTCATTTTGGCTGGAAGCGAATCCTGTTACTTCACAATTAAGATGGATTCTGCCACCTTTAGCTTTTATCTTCCGTGCAAGTTCTTCCCATAATTGGCCTGGTCCGAATTTAGGATACATGAATTGCTCTATAAGACTTGTTTCCGTCTTCATCTGATGGATTGAGTCATCCTTTTTAAAGATACTCTTTATTGCATGGAAGACTGCTTTGGAGATTGAAAGCCCCTTTATTCTCTGTGCTCCCCATTCCGGTTTAATTTCTGAACAAGGTCTTCCCCACACTTTATGGGTATAATCTTTGAAGAAAGTGTTATACAGCTCTTTCCCAAACCTATTAATAAAGAAATCTTCCAGAGTTTTTTCTTCTTTTATTTTGAAAATCCGTGACCATATATAACTTAAACCAATTCTAACTATTCTAATAAATCCCAGATTCTTAAAAGTATCAATATTTAATGAAATTGGATAATCAAAGAAATTACGTAGAAAAAATATTCTGGAAAGCCGACCTCTAACCAGCATTACATTATCATCTTTTTCAGGATCCGGAGCATTTGCTTCGTTTGATAAAAGCGTTTTCCTCCCAAGAGCAATATCATCTTTTGAGCGTTTACCCTGCACGGGAAGGACATTTTGCCAAAAATCCATCACCCTTTTTGATTTGGAAAAAAAACGATGACCACCAAGATCAATACGATTTCCTTTATATTTTACTGTTTTTGAGATACCACCAATATCACTGGACATTTCATATATTATTGGAATAATATTTGTTTTTTCTAATAGTTCATAGGTCGCAGTTAAACCTGCTGGTCCTGCTCCTATAATGATAGCTGTTTTATTATTCACTTACCTTTCCTTTATATAGTATATATTTTCTTGCTAGAAAATTCCAGAAATAAACAATAGCTGTAGATATTAATTTAGAATGAAGGTAATAAAGGTTTATTCGTTCAGTTGAAAACCAGATTATTAATTCATTCAAACCTAAACCAACAATTCCAATAATTGCAAAAATTATAAATTCAATAATCTTTTTATTAACTGCTCTGGATTTAAATACCCATAATATACTTAGAATATAATTTATTATTAATCCTAGTATAAAAGCAATAGCAGCTGAATGAAGATAATGAAATCCTGCGAAGTCAGTTAGAAGATAGAGGCTACTAAAATCTACTGCAAATGCTATTCCACCTACAAATGTATAGCGGAACAACTGTATTAAAGTATTATCTGTTTTTTCTATAAATAACTTATTCAACATATTTAATCCATTTTAAGCAAGTTCGTATATCTTCTTTTTTTTAATTTGTTTATCAATAAGCTACCTTTATTTGTCAAGATTTGTATTATCTGACATGATATAATTACATGATGATTTTATTTGAAATATTTCTATGACACTTTAGTGTTTCAATAATTTTTTTTTGCTTTAATTAATTTTTTCCTTGCATGTTTTAAAACAGCTTCATAAAGTCGTTTGCGAATGAGTTACTTGAGTATTTCATAAAAATTATTGCATTGGCACGCTATTTGCAGTGTAGGGGATTGTGAATTAATGAAGTGAACTTAAAACCAAACTAGGAGGTTATAATGGGAACACAGCAAATTCTTTTGATCGTATTAAGTGTAATTATCGTGGGTATCGCTGTTGCAGTTGGTATCACAATGTTCAATGCTCAGGCAACGAACTCTAACCGTCAGGCAATCATGGGAGACATGAACAACCTGGCATCTTCAGCACTTGCATTCTACAAAACACCAACTACACATGGTGGTGGTGGAAACACATGGGGAGCGCTAGATAATCTTGGAAATTGGCTTGGTTATGAATGGGATGGTTCTATTTGTACAACTGGCAATGGTACATTTACGATTACAACTAATCTTGACGTCATGACAATTGTTGGGCTTGGAACAGAACTTGGCAATGACGGTTCAACCAATGTTAGTGGACAACTTCTTGTTACTGGTGCAACAAGTGGTATCGTAGCATCTGTGCTTAACTAATATTATTTAAACGATCAAGTAAACTGATGTAATATGGGAAGACTTGTCTTCCCATATTACTGTATTTTCAAATATTTTTTTATTCAAGGATAAAAAATGCAATACGAATTTAGATATCAAGGCATAACTGTTCAAGGTAAAGGTGTTCAAGGAATTGTTTTAGCTTCAAATAAAAGAAAGGCAAAACAATTAATCGATGATTTTGCACAGAAGCGTAGGATAAAAATTAATTCCATTCTTAAACGAAGCTTATTTTTATACCGCCTCAGATTACCTAACGGGAAGAGAGTAAAGGGAAGACAATACGCTTATAAAAAGGGTGAAGTGAGCCGTGCGCTGGCTAATATGGGTCATAAGAATGTCAAGATAGAAAAAGCTTTGATCGATATAAAAATAAAGCCACCATTCGCCAGTATTTTAATGTTTGTAAATTTGAGTTCCTTTCTTCTAAAAGAAAAAATGAGTTATGATAAGATTTTGCGTATGCTCGCAGATGAAGAAACAAACTTAACTTTAAAAGAATCTTTAAAGAAAATTGAAAGTGATTTAAAAAAAGGAAAGGAAGGAACTGAGGTTTTCGCAAAACATCAGGATGTATTTGGGAAATTTCCTGCATATATGCTGGGCTTAGCTACAAAATCTGGTAATATGGCAGAAGTTTATGATGCAACAGCTAAATTTATGGAACGTGAAATGGAATACAAGAAAAGTTTGCGACAGGCTATGTTGATGCCGGCTTTTACTGTGCTAGCTATGTTTGGAGCTGTATTGTATTATGTTATTAAAGTATTTCCAGACACTGCTAAAATGTTCCTAAGATTTGGTATCGACCTTCCACCAATGACTGCTGCAACACTTGATATTAGTGATTTCTTAGCTGTAAACTGGTGGTGGATAGTTTTAATGGTTGTTATTCCTATAGTTGTAGCTGTACTTTGGTGGCGCACCCCCAAAGGAATGATCTGGCGTGATAAGAATATGATAAAATTACCAATTATTGGACATCTTATCCATAAATCCAGTATTGAAATTTTCTTTAGAGTGTTTTCAGCAATCTATGCAGGAGCGGAAAATAATATTGAAACTCTCACAGCTTCAGCTGAAGCTTGCAGAAATAAATATATGGAAATAGGTGTAAAAGAAATCGCAATCCCCTTAATGCTGAAAGATGGAATGTCACTTGTTCCTGCGTTAGAAAAAGCTGACGTCTTCAATCAGAGTACATTGAGTCGCTTAAAAACCGGTACTGAATCAGGTAACATTCTTCAATCTGCACAGCAGATAGCTACATTTTATGAAAAAGAGACAACTTATAAAATGGAGACGATTATTCAATCCATTCAAGTATTTATTGGTATGTTCATTGCAATAGTTATCACACTTCTTACTGTAGTTTCTTCTGAAGTTGCAATGATCTCACCGAATACACCAGGCTTATAATAAGGAGTTATTTTGATAAGGAAATCCAGATTTGGTCAGTTATTACTAAGAAAAGAAATAATTGACCAAAAAACAATGGATAAAGCACTTATCATTCAAGCTGAAGAAGATCCTTCTAGCCCTAGAGGATTGGGTGAAATACTGGTCGATGATTTTAAGATAAACCATCATGCTATTTATGGTTTGCTTGCAGAACTTTATGCTTTTCGTTCAATTGAAATTAATGTAAATGAACTTGATAGTAATCAAACTAAACATACAAAAGAAATTTTGTCAAAGTTTACCGACGAATTTAAAAAAGAATTAATTTATAAAAAAATCCTTCCATATCAGGTTACTTATGGAAGGCGCAATACGCTCATAGTTCTGGCAGCTGACCCTACCGATAAAATTACTGAGCGAATTCCAGTTTATTCTGAATATAAAAAATATGAAGTTGTATATTGTAAATTAGAGACATTAGATGAATTAATTGAACTTGTAGCACCGCAGAAAAACGAATTTCTAGATTTACTTCAAGAAGCTGAAGAACAAATAGAAGAGATGGATGAATCAAAATCCGAAACGGATGTTGATGAATATGCACTTGATGAAGAGATAAATAAAAGTCTTCTTGTAAGCTTATTTGAAGGTTCGTTAATAGAAGCTGTACGTAAAGGTGCCAGTGATATTCATATAATACCATTCCGTAGAGCATCTGTCGATTTTTATTTCAGAATTGATGGAAAGCTTATCCATTGGCACAGACAAGAGAGAACATCTCCTGAGGCGATATCTGCTGTTGTGAAAGATAGAGCTGTGGGTGTAGACCGTTTTGAAAGAGATACTGCTCAAGACGGATTTATGCAAAGAGTGATCGACGACCATCTTATCCGTTTCAGAGTTTCAATTATCCCAATTACTTCATCTGAATATGAAAGAAGATTTGAAAGTATTGTTATTAGAACAATTGATGACAGGAATGTTATAACAAACCTCAGAAAACTTGGTTTTCAGACTAAAGCCGAAAATGACTTCCTAAAATCTATCAGCAAATCCAAAGGTATCATTCTGGTAACTGGACCTACAGGTAGTGGTAAATCTACAACTTTAATGGCAGCTCTCTATCATATTATTAATCCTGCTATCAATGTTCTAACAGTTGAAGATCCGGTCGAGTACCATATTAAGGGTGCAAGACAACTAAAGATCGGAAATAGGTTTACCTTTGATTCTGCCATCCGTTCTATACTCCGGCATGACCCTGACGTTGTTATGGTTGGCGAGATCCGTGACAAGATCACAGCTGAAATTGCTATCAAGCTGGCAAACACCGGACATCTTACATTTTCTACATTGCATACAAACGATGCACCCAGTGCAATTTCTCGTATGTACAAAATGGGAGTAGAAACATTCCTACTTGCATACGCAATAAATATTATTATTGCACAACGTTTGATAAGAAAACTATGCCCTGAATGTAAAAAACCAATCTCTAAAGAAAGATGGTCGGCAGCCCTCGAAATGGGAATTACAGAAGAAGAACTTAAATCCGGTAAAATATTCGAAGCTGGAGAGGGTTGTAAGAAATGTAATGTTGGATATAAAGGTAGAACCAATATTTGTGAAGCATTATATTTTACACCTGAAATAAGAAAAGCTATTGTTGAATCGGGTGAAGAAATAGATGAAGATGAGATTCGTGAAATTGCCGAAGGTCAGGGAATGCTGTCATTGATGGATTCCGGATTAGATAGGATCCGATCAGGAATGACTTCAATTGCCGAAATAACTTACGCAACATCGGAGGATTAGATCATGAATATCCAAATGTTATTAGTCTTATTAGCTTTAGCGATTTTCTCAACAATGCTATTAAATACTTATAGTATTGTACTTGATCAATCAGGTTTGGTTTATGATAATATACTTTTTCTGCAGGGACAAAAAATTGCTGACCAATATTTTCAGCGAATCGAAGCAGAATTATTGGGAGATCCTCCTATTTTTAGTTTTTCAGCAATCAATTCAATTTATTCAAATATTAATGAAACCATTACAGTGAATAATGTTATTTATAATGTTCAAATTATTACAACTTATTGTGACAGTTTGGGAAATGTGCCTTATGCTGATACTTTATTCCAAAAAGTAGATATACAGATGAACTGTTTATCAACATCATTGGATACACTACATATTGGAACATTAACTTCTCCATTTAGTAAAGTTTTCATTTATAGAGGATTTTGATTATGGCAAGTTTATTAGATGTATTAGGGGCAACAATTGCAGGAAGCTTGGTTCTACTGATGATATTCACTTCACTTTTCAACATACAAGTAATAAGTTATAATACTCAGCTACAGATAGGTTTAACTAAGATGTCTGAAGATTTGATTACAGGACGAAGAGTAGGCGGCATAGACCAGCCCGGGATAGAAAGCATTTTATCAAAGGTTGGTGCAGGAGTTTCACCATCAACCGATCCGATCATAGAAGCCACTTCTACAAGCTTTAAATTTCTAGGACAAATTAATCCGACTTCCGTTATCAGCACTTTCTATTTTGTGCAGGAAAGCGAAACTAGCGATGGCTTCCCTTTATATGTCTATCAAAACGATATGTCCAATCCGTTCTTAGGTCCTTTCTGGCTGGCAGACACATTGGAAATTACGTATAATGACTTTAATAATAATGTAATTAATACTCCAGATTCAAATCATGATATGATTCGTTCAATTGAGGTCAATCTTACTTTCTTCTATAATACTTACCAACCAGATATAGATAAAAGGTTAATTAGGCATAATGTCGTATTTTGGAAATATTTCAAAAATTTGTATTTGTAAATAAATTATTAAAGGAATTTATTATGGGAAAATTATTAATCATTATTGTATTAATGTTCACAGTTGTTTTTGCGACTATTATTGTTGCGGTTCAAGACAAAAGTGCTGATATCCCTGAACTAATATCTTCTAATATGGCAGAGATAAAAGCTAAATCCTTAAGCAATGAAGCTCTTATGTATAGTATTAAGAAACTGATTGAGGGTAGTTTATCGGTAGCTGGATCTGATTTAAGCCAACCATTTACGGGATTTAACGTTCTAGATGGAACAATAGACAGTATTAAATATGTGATGGTTGGTACTGGTGATACTCTGCAAATAACTTCTTATGTAACTGCTAATGTAAATGGTAAAGATTCCAAATATCAGGGATCCGCTAAAATTATTTATTCTTCTGGAAATTTTAACAACGTCTTGACCTGTTCAAATGAACTTAGCGTTACAGGAAACTCTACAGTAATTGGAAATGTTGAGGATGAAGTTGATGATCTAGATTTTGAAACTGTTTTCGGCATGACAATGGCGCAAATGAGAGCAATAGCAGACAATGATTATACGAATCCACCAAATAATGTAGATCCTGTGAATGGTATTACTTTCATTGAAACTACAGGTAATAATAAAGTACACTTCACTAACCATCATTGGAGTGGAAGCGGTATATTGATAGTTGATGGAGAATTTGACATGACAGGTGGAACTTTTGATGGTATAATCTGGGTAGAAGGCGGGAGATTTATGATAACGGGTAATGGACTTGTACGAGGATCAATTTTTATTAACAGTGAGCCTGAAGAACAAAACAAAGTTACCGGAAATTGTGATATTTATTATGATGAAACTATTGTACAAACCTTCTTGAGTACATACAATATAACCTCAGGTCCTACAATCAATATTATAAATTGGAATAATTAAATAATAAGAAAAAATGTTATATGGAGGTAGTTTATGGGTAAGATGTTAATCGTCGCATTATTAGTAATTGGTTCCATTTTCGTGCTGATTATTCTTTCAGTTCAAGATAGAACCGAGGAAGTTCCTGAGCTTTTATCCAGTAATCTGGCAGAATTACAAGCTAAAGCACTGTGTCGTGAAGCATTGGTATATGGCATGAATAAAGTCAATGACGGGTCTGTAATAACCTCTCCGGGAACTAATACTCGAACGTACCCAAATTTGGAAGTTTTGGATAGCACAATAGACAGTATTCAATATATATCGAACGCCACAAATGATACTATAGAAATTAGTTCATACGCATCTTATCAAGTAGGTGAAGATATCTTTCAACACAAAAGTACAGCGGTTGTATATTGGGCTCCTATTGGTGCTCAAGGTGCAATGTATGCAAATGGAGATATTACGGTAAGCGGTAGTGCTGTTGTTGAAGGTAATCTTTTTAAAAATAGTAATCCTCGATTAGATTTTGAAGAGTTATTCGGAATGACAAAAGCAGAAATGGAAGCTATTGCCGATACAGTTCTAGTAGACCCCGGACCTAATCCTACGGGAATTGAAGATATTACCTGGGTTAATGGAAATTTGCAGGTAACATCAACTGGTTGGGCTGGAAGTGGAATACTTGTCGTCGATGGTAATGCCCATTTTACAGGTGGTACATTCACAGGGATTATGTGGATCACTGGAAATCTAATCATCAATGGTAATAATGGTTTTTATGGTGCTGTTTATATTGAGGGTGGATTAATGCTTGAGGATATTGAGGACGTTAATGTACTCGGTGACTGCCTAATCGTTTATGATGTTGAGGCAATAATTGCTGCATTTGCAGATGTATCTTTAGTATTAGAATATGAAATCAAAATTTTTAGTATGTTTGAAGATGATTAAATCAATTTGGAGAAAATATGAATGAAAATGATCTTTCCAATCATGAGATTGAGACCTATAAATGGTGGTCTAAAGTACGCTGGTTTATTGTCCTTATCCTATTTGCTATTGGAATCTTGCGTGTAACTCAAATTAATCAAACTTATCCGATTGTAATATTTGTAGCAACATTTCTGGGAATATGTATTCTTAATGTCCTGTTTCATCTCCAGATCATAAGAACAAACACTCTCTTTAGTTCATTGCAAATAGTACTAGATATTGTTTTTGCTACAGTTATAGTTCATCTTACCGGAGGGTTGGAAAGCTCTTTTGTTTGGATATATCTAATAGCTGTTATTACAGCAAGTCTAGCTATAGAAAATTCTGGTGGAGTCCTTGCTGCAATGATTGGCAGTATGTGTCTATTGGTGTTAATCTTGATGTATAACTTTGGTTGGCTGAATCCTATTGATGGTGCAGAATTTAAAGCTGATATCCCTACACAAACAATTTTCCTCATCTCTTATACTGGTCTCTTCAGTGGTATTGCTTTCATATCAAGTTATACAAGTAGCATAATGAAAAAATATTCTACTTCTTCAAAAAAAAGCACTAAGTTTGTAAATGAGCAGAAAATCGAGCTTTCCGTAAAAGAAGAGGAACTAATAAACAATAAAAAGCTTCTTGAAAAATATCGAGAAGTTGTTCGGGAATCTGCTATAATTTCCAATTTAGACCACGATCTTAACAATCCTCTTACTATCATCTCTCTATCGATTCGAAGAATTATTAAAGCCGCATATGAATATAATGATGATAAATTAGAGAAATCTGGTAACCAAATGACTGAATCAGTTAATAAGATTAATGAGTTACTAATAAAATTCCAAAAATTAAAACAGCTGGATTTGATTCAAGAAGAACGAAATAAACAACAAGGATAAATTATGAAAAAACATATATTGATTGTTGATGATGAACAAACAATTCGAGAATTATGTAAAGAGCTTCTTGTAGAAGAGGGCTATGAAGTAACTCTGGCTGTAGATGGACAGGATGCTCTTGATAAGATGGATTATGAAATATTCGACCTGTTCCTGATAGATATGGCAATGCCGCGCATAGGTGGATTGGAACTAATGAAGATGATCAAACGAAAGCAACCACTTGCTGTAATTGTGATCCTCACGGGTTTTTCTAGTATCGAAGGAGCGGTAAAAGCTGTACATGCTGGTGCATTCCAATACCTCTCTAAACCTATTAATTCTGAAGAACTTTTTGAAGTTGTAAAAGTAGGAGTCCAACATTCAAAAGACCTTTATGGACCATTGCAAAAAGCATTTGAACCGGGAGCGGATACAGTTCAAAAAGGTGAGCCTATTATACTACATGGATTCTCTCCTGAAGATAAAGTAGATTTTATGGCTTTAGGAAGAGTCAGAAAATATGAGATCGGTGATGATATCCCTATTAGTAATGAAAAATCCGGATCTATTATTATTATTGAAAACGGTGAAGTTTCTGTTTGGCTTAATAATACAACTATCGATTATTTGCAAAAGTGGGATTCTTCTGGTGAAGAGAGCTTTATTCTCACTGGATCTACATTTGTTACATTGCGTGCAGAAACAGCTGTAAAAGTAAGACACTTCGATAGAAAGAAGATACTGGATTTCTTTGCATATAAAGGTGAGAAATTACTTAAACGTTTCATGATTAATCTTGTGAATAGCACTTTCTTTAAGTGGCGTAAAGCAGTACAAAGAATTGTAATGTTGAAGCTGGTTACAGGAGAATAACTTTAATTAATTAGAGTTACAAATTCTAGCTTCCTATTATATAGGAAGCTTTTTTGTTATATAATGCTAGTTTTATCTAGTTCTATATCCATCTTCAATTATTTTCTTTTATATCATGTAGTTATGAAATTTATTCGATTTCTTTAATACCTACATATAATTTCTATATCTCTCTAAAACTTAGTGAGTTAACAAAATGTACTTGACACTATTATGAAAAAACTTATTCATTGTTACAGAAAGAATTTTTTTATATTTATCGGAGATCGTATGGGTTTGTCGTTTTTAGCTGAGATGCAAGTTGCATTAAGTGAATATCTCACAGGTACGTCAAGATTCCAGAATATAAACAAAATGATTACATTCAACGCAGCCTGGAAGGAAGAAGCGTATGAATGCTTGCGTACATTAATGGTTCACATGAGAGATATTGAAGCTTCAGATATAGATTTCGGCGGACCAGGATCTAATGGTAAAATATGGTATAGAGTTTATGGCACAAAAGCACCTTCTGATAAAGTCCCCAGTTTTACACAGGATGAAATCACTGCAATTTTATTAAGTATATTAAGTGATGATCAAAAAGTAATGTTATTTAATAATAAAAATGTTGATATTTCCTTGGGGTTAATTCTCAAAGAAGGTGAGCGACCAAATCGTTTCCGTGGTGACATTTATTATGAGAGCAATACATTAGTTGCAAATTTCCGTAGAGTTAACCAAGAACTTTTTAAACTTGAACAATTAGATTTTCCTGATATAATCAACAAACGATTCAATCTTAATTTTGAGAAATCAGGATTGTTTCTTGTTACAGGAATTACAGGTTCTGGTAAAAGTAGCACTTTAGACTCAATTATAGATATGAACAACAAGAAAAATCATGCTCATATCATAATAATTGGAAATCCAATTGAATATGTTCATAAATCTATTAAGTCAATTGTTAGACATAGAGAAATCGGTGAAGATGTGTTAAGTTTTCAAGAAGGTACTATTCAAGCATTGAGACAGGATCCGGACATCATTGTTGTTGGAGAAATGCGAGATCCAGGAACAATAGCAACAGTGTTAGAAGCAACTGATAGTGGTCATAAAGTTTTTTCTACATTACACACAAGTTCTGCTGTAGATAGCCTTCACAGAATTGTTGCCGAGTTCCCACCTATTGAACAGGAACGCGTTAGATTCCGTCTTGCTGATACTTTAAAAATAATTATTTCACAGAAACTCGTTCCAGATAAACATGGTAAACTTGTTATGGTTAAAGAAATTCTTTCGGTAGACTCGTCTGTTCAGGCTGCAATAAGGAACAAAAATATTGGTGAAATATACCAGATGATTACTGAAGGTAAGAGAAAGGGGATGATATCAATGGAACAAGAACTTTTTACAAATTTTAAAAAAGGTATTATCGCGAAGGACGTAACTATGAATTATGCAAATAATAAAAAGCGAATGAAACACTTGCTAACGTATTCAGCATGAGAGATAAATAATGGCAAAAAATAAAGAAAAACTTGCATTCGGAATTTTTAAAGACGGGCTGAAAGTAAAGATAGCACAGCTTGCTCTTAGTAATGGTATTGTTATTGTTCAAAGTCTTGAAGAATCTATCTTATCTTCTGCACTCTTCCGTCAAGAAGTGGAAAATAAAGAAGATGCTTTTGTTCCCGATGAGACCGGTGAAGATGAGATCGAAATTCCAGAATTAACTGAAATTGAAGATGATGCTTTCTCATTACCAGAGATGTCTGAGTTTGAAGATACTGAGGATTTTGATAGTTCAGAAAAAGATGATATGCTACCTGGTCTGCGTGATTTGCAGAATTTTCTTCAGCAATTCCCACTTGAAAAAGGACGAATATCTTTTAATGCAAATAATGAGCAAATCTCATATTTTCAATTTGATTCTTCTTACGGCACAAGAAATCTACATAAACGCCTTCTAGAAGAGTTGTTGTCAAAAGATGAGATCAAGGCTAAGAACTATTCTTTCGATTATATTCTAAATTCTGATAAATCTGGGCTTGCCTTTATTCATACCGGCAAATTCAGACTTTTTCATGCATTGAGAGACATCAATCTGATACTATCAAAAGAAAAATATTTTTATAGTTGTATTGATACAAATGATATATGCTTAATAAATGTTGTTAATCACAATTATGTTTTCTCTGAAGATGATTATGTTCTAATATTATACATCGGATTTGATTACAAAGTTGGTATCGTTTTGAAAAACGGTATGCATATCAAAACATTCCCTATTATTGTTCCTGACAGTGATGAAATAACTATGAGGGAGACAATCTACTCTAAAGTACTACTGGAACAAGATATTTCTAATATTCCTATAACAAGAAATATTCTTTTAGTTGGTGATAGCACTTCCGATGAGGATTTGGAATATTTCCGTTCCGCTTCTCAAGAAGGCGATAACATAGCAAGGATCGATCTTGGTCATCTATCTGTTCAAGAAGGAATGGAAGAGAAGATAACACCTGAAAAAATTGCCCGGTATGCCATTCCAATTGCTTTAGCATGGAAAACCTTAGTACCAAAGAGTAAAAAGTTCAGCTCCACAAACTTACTACCTAACAGAGTAATAGAGAATCAGAAGTATTTTAAAATTGCCTGGCACGGTTTTTTAGTTCTGGCCGCTATCTTCTATTTTGCTTTTGCTGGAACTATTAAAAATTTGGAACTGAAACAGGATATAATTGATTATGGGAAAAAGAATTATACAATTGAACGAGAACTTTCAAGAAACCGTGAACTAATAAAACGACTCAATGAGATTAAGGCTAGATTAAATGAACTTCAAGCAAATCTGCTCAAAGTAGAAAATATTACAGGAAATAAAAATCAATGGAACCATATTCTCGATGTGTACTCTAGATCTCTTAATAAAAACAGGTTGAGCTGGCTCAGGGATATCTCAAGTAATAACGATGGATTTACTGTTGATGGTTATACTATGAATAGACGTGCTGTGATTGCTTTCTCTCACCTCTTTCCTGAGAGTAAGATTGCAAGTGTAGCAAAACATGAAGAACAGGAGCATACGATCTGGAAATTCAAAATTTCCAGTAATTACCCTGATCCAGAATCTTGGAAAAGTGTTGGAAAGGAAAAAATAGAAATTGAAAAACCTGTTCAACAGGAAGAAACGGAAAAACCAATTGTCGATGAAATAGAGAAAGAATCTGAAACGGAAGTAATTACCGAAACTCCTGAAGAAATTAACGAAAAATATCATTCCATACTTACATTATATTTTTCTGGAAATATTAATAATGCATTTGATAAATTCAGTGAATTCATAAAAAGTTATCCACAACATAAAAAGGCATATAATGCCAAATATTTCAAGGGTGAATGTTTATACTTAATGAATAGATTCCCTGAAGCAAGAGAAACTTTAACAATGGTTTATAACCTTAACGGCAGCAAATCTCCAGATGCACTCATTATGTTGGGTAATTGTAGTGAGAAAGAAAATGATCTGAAATCAGCAATACAATATTGGAACACACTAATTGAAAAATATCCTGATAATGATCTATCAAAAGCAGCACATTATAAGATAGATAAAATAGAAGGTAAATAAAAATGAATTATGCTTTAAGAAATACTTTGATACTTTCAATCTTATTGGTCCTAGTTATTCTGGGTTTTCTGCTTGGAAATACATCTTCAGTAAAAAAAGTCAAAGTGATTAAAACTGCTTATGAGAATAACCTAAAACAACTAAATGATCTAAAGGCAGCACATCCTGATATGAAAAATCAAGACCTTTTTATTCAATCTTTAAAGGATCTTGAAGAAAAAGTTCGAAGAGAAAGCAAGCTCATTCCTCAGAAAAATGATCCAACGATAACTTATAAATATCTGCTGGATATTTGTGATAATTTCTGCCCTGATTTAAAATTCAATTTTGTATATAATAAATTAAGCAAAACCGAGGAAACTAGTTTTTATTCATTTACAATTCAGGGTGTTGCACCAATACGCTCTTTTTATACTTTTATTTATCAAATCGAAAGCCAGTATATGCTCTATATTATCGAATCATTAAAGATCAATGAAGAAATAAAAGACGATGTTTCAACGGGTGACGTTAAATTCGTCATTGTTCTCAATGCATATTTTGATGAAGCCACAATTGAAATTGGTGATATTCCATTTAGAACATTAAAATACAAGAATGTAGCATATGATCCTTTCTATTCTAGAATTCATGCACCTTTAATCGATGAAAAAGAGCAAGAATTCTTAGATCTGAATTTTTCTGGAATGATTGGATTAACACCCAATAAAGTATTTATGAAAGATGAAATTGGCAGGATACATATACTCGAAATTGGTGATAGAGTAGCGTATGGAACTCTCAAATCTATTAATTGGAAAGGACAATTTGCAACATTCCAATTGAATGAAATTGGTATAAATAAAGATAAAAAGATTTATTTGAATGAATTAAAAGAGGAATAAAAATGAAGAAATTAATTAGCTTTCTTATTCTCCTGTGTTTTGTCCTAACCTTATTTGGTCAGGAAGAGAACATTAAAATCATCCCCGAGGAAGAGTTGATCACGATCTCCCGTGAAACAAATTTTGCTGCCGCCCTTAGGGCCATCGAATATCTTTCTTTGGATTTTGCAGGAAAGAATATTTTGAATACAAGTATCTTCAATAACCCAATTGGGATCCCGATCAAAGAACTTCAATGGAGAGATGCACTGAATCTGATCATAAAATTTCATAATCTTGTTCTGGAAGAACGTCCTGCTACATTTGTTGTGAAAGATGTTGATGTTATTATAGATGAATCAGGGGAAGAAGTTGGGATTAAAGAAAAAGTAACAGTATCTACCAACCAGGTTCGGATAAGTTCAATCTTCTTTAAGGCAGATAAAACTCTAATCAATGAAGTAGGAATTGACTGGACTACTCTTATAGGTGGAGAGGTTAATGCTGAAGTAAATTTAAATACCACAAGTAATTTAACAACTGATATTCTTAGTGCAAGTTTAAATAGAAATTTTCAGACAGGTAATGTCACAATAGATCTGAATACATTGTTGAAAATTATTGAAGCTAATCAAAAAGGTACAATAATTGCCAGACCAAGTATAACTGTGATATCCAAAAAGAAAGGTTTTATTCAAGTTGGACAGGACTTCTCTGTAAAAACACTTGATCAAGCCGGAAATACAACCGAGAAATTCTTTGAAACCGGTATTATCATGGAAGTAACTCCTGAAGTGTTAGTTGAAGATGATAGAAAAGCAATATATCTTTCCGTGGAAGTTGAAAAAAGTACTGCTTTACCCGGTGATCTTTCAACAGTCATTGATAAAAGCAAATCTAATACAGAAGTTTTGTTATTTGACGGTGAGGAAACAGTAATTGGCGGACTTTACGATAAAGAGATTCAAGTTGGTCGTGGTGGAATCCCAATACTAAAAGATCTTCCATGGTGGTTCTTTGGTCTAAAATATCTTTTTGGATATGAGACTAAAATGGTAGTTACTAGAGAAATGATAGTAATTGTTAAAGTTGAAATAATTGATTCTGTAGATGATCGAAGAAAACTTGATAAACCTACAGAAGAACAAATAGATCAAGAAAGAAAAGATATGAAGAGAGCTGAAAAACTATTTATGAAAGAATAATTTATAAGATAAAAAAAAAGACCGATTCTCTCGAATCGGTCTTTTTTTTATTTCAGTAATTTTTTCAATCGTAATACAAACTTTTCAATATCTTCAAGTTGAGTATCAAATGATGTCATCCATCTAACTTCAGATTTATGTTCATCCCACATATAAAAGAAGAATTCTTCCTGCAATCTTGGAATAATATTGGATGGAACAATTGCAAAAATACCATTTGCTTGAACTTCCTGAGTTATCCGTATTTGTGGAAATTCTGCAACGCTCTTTGCCAAGATCTTTGCCATTTTATTCGCATGTTCAGCGTTCTTCTTCCAAAGATCATTAGAAAGAAGTGTTTCAAATTGTACTGCCATGAATCTCATTTTAGAAGCCAACTGCATTCCCTGCTTTCGGTAATATTTAAAATCATCTGACATTTTCTGATTAAAAAATATTATTGCTTCAGCATTCATAGCACCATTCTTGGTCAAGCCCAAAGAAAGAACATCAACACCAACATCAGCAGTAATCTCACGTAGACTAATATCTAAACTTACAGCCGCATTACAAAGTCTGGCCCCATCCATATGAATGAACATTCCATTCTCATGTGCATAATCAGTAATTTCTTTTATTTCGTTTTGAGTATAAACTGTGCCCATCTCTGTAACTTGTGCAATTGAAATCACTTTTGGTTGAGAATGATGTTCAAACCCAAAATCATGCATGTGATATTTTATCTTTTCAATTGTAAGTTTACCATTTTTGGTTGGAACAGAAAGCAGTTTACATCCAGTGAACTTTTCCGGGGCTCCGCATTCATCAACATTTATGTGAGCAGTCTCTGCACAGATAATTGAATTATATGATTCAGTTAGCATCTTTAAAGCCAGAACATTTGAACCGGTACCATTAAACATAAAGTAGACATCAATATCTTCTCCAAAATGTTCTTTGATCTTTGCAATTGCGTTTTGTGTGTAAATATCATCTCCATATGCAATACAATGACCAATATTTGCATCTTGCATTGCTTTTAGCACTTCCGGATGAATTCCAGCATTATTATCACTGGCAAAACCACGCTTCAGCTCATCTTTCATAACTTTCCTTCTTTTGTGTATTTGAACTTTTATTACTATGCTCTATATTTTTGTCAAATCACAAATAAAAAAGCACCGCTAAGTTGCGGTGCTCTAAATTATTATAATTTCAAAATTCTAATTATTTCCTATATATTGCGCATCTCCAAATGCTAATATTGGAAAGAACACAATTGGTAATAATACCAGTCCTACAGTAAAACCTACACCTTTACCAAAGTTTGCAGCAAAACTATAATAGATTAATATCATTACTACTAATACAAGTATATAACCCACAATTGGAATAGCACCTAAAAGGAAAACAAATATCCACCACCACGGCTTTCCTGCTATATCCAATAAGACTAAAGTATTGTAAATTGGAATGATAGCTGCCCATCCTGGCTTTCCAGCTTTTTCAAATACTCTCCACATTACAAACAACATAAAAACTACGATAACTAACCAAATAATAATTAAACCACCAGAAAATAATGAAGCAATACTTTCTTCATACATAATGATCTCCTCCTTTTTTATGAAACAATTAGTAAATTCTTATTTTGCAGTGTCAAGAGTTTTACTCAAGTTAAATATTTTTTATAAGTAAATGCTTTTATACCTAAATTTATTATTTTATCGATAAAGTTAATATATCTATTGACACATTAACCAATGAGTTAATTTTGTGAATTGTAGTGTATGGAAATTAAGGACGGCGACCATGAAAAACAACATATTAAAACACAGAACAGATGATACTATCTCAGATCTTTTTCATTGTAAAATTTCCATCTCCTTGCCAAGACCTCTTCTTGGAAATGAAGTACCTGTGGGCTTTCCTTCTCCCGCACAAGATTACATCGAAGAAAATCTTGATCTAAATGAGCATCTCATTTCTCACCCTTCGGCAACATATTTTGTAAAAGTTGAGGGATATTCCATGGTAGATGCAGGAATTTATCCGGGTGATATTCTCATTGTTGATAGAGCCGTAGAACCAGCTCACAAAAAGATTGTGATTGCTATAGTTGACGGCGAACTTACGGTAAAACGTCTTTATAAAAAAAGTGGGAAATGGTTTCTTGCTCCTGAGAATCCCGAATTTGAGCCTCTAGAAATTACTCGCGATATAAATTTCCATATTTGGGGAGTAGTCATCTATTCCATTCATAAGATGAGATAATAATGGTAAAAAATACCGTCGCGTTAGTTGATTGCAACAGCTTTTATGCTTCCTGTGAAAAAGTATTCAATCCGGATATTGCAGATAAACCGGTGGGGATATTATCTAATAATGACGGTATCATTGTAGCGCTTTCCAGCGAATTGAAAAAACTGGGAATTTCCCGTGGTGCTGCTGCTTTCAAAATCGATAAGCGTTTTATAAGAAAACATGGCATTAGGTTACTCTCCTCAAATTATACATTATACGGTGATATGTCTACCAGAGTTATGGATACATTATCAATGTTTACACCAGATCTTGAAATATATTCTATTGATGAAGCATTTTTGTCGTTGAGAGGATTTGAGCATCTGAACCTGACTGACTATGGCAGGCAGATGAAGAAAACTGTGCGGCAACATACGGGATTACCGGTTTCTGTTGGTATTGGTTCCACTAAAACTCTGGCAAAAATTGCAAATCGTTTTGCTAAAAAGCATAATTTTACAGAAGGTGTTTTTGACATTACCAATCACCCAGATAGAGATAAAATATTACGCTGGGTTGATGTAGAACATATCTGGGGAGTGGGAAGACAATATGCCAAAATGCTGCGTCGCAATGGGATCATAAATGCGTATGAACTCACTCAAGTTCCGGATAATTGGGTGCAAAAGAAAATGACTATCGTTGGTCTACGTTTAGTAAAAGAGCTACGTGGAATATCCTGTATTGACTTAGAAATGGATATAAAACCAAAGAAAGAGATCGTGTCATCCAAATCATTCGGTAATCCAGTAACCGAACTGCAAGACTTAATGGAAGCAACTTCCGATTACTGCAGTGTAGCTGTGAAGAAACTGCGTTCCGAAAACCAGGTAGCTTCGCTTATTATTGTATTTCTTTCCACAAACCGATTTAAGAATGAACCGCAATATGCAAATTATGCCAAAGCACGTCTTCCTCTCCCCTCTGGCTACACACCGGATTTTATACATGCTGCTAATAGAATCTTGAAGAAGATCTACCGCCCCGGATACAAATATAAGAAAGTTGGCGTGATGCTTGCAGATATCATGCATCAAAGCAAAGCCCCGCTCGATTTCTTCCAACCTACATATCTGGATGACCACCGAAAAATTATTATGGACTGTATGGATAGTATTAATGAGAAAATGGGATTACATAAACTTACCTATGCTTCTGCCGGAATAAAAAAGCCGTGGCAGATGAAGAGAGAACAACTTACTCCCAGCTATACGACAAGTTGGAAACACATCCCGGTGGTAAAAGCAATATGACAAAAATAAGAAATATCATTCACGTAGACATGGACGCATTCTTTGCTGCTGTATACATTCGAGATCATCCGGAAGTTAAAGGCAAACCAGTAATCTGCGGAGGACCGGCAAACAGCAGGGGTGTAGTTTCTACCTGCAGTTATGAAGCTCGAAAATATGGTATCCACTCTGCCATGCCCAGTTTCAAAGCCCATAAATTGTGCCCACATGGCATCTTTGTAAAACCAGATTTTGATGCAATCCGAGAAGTTTCTGAAATCGTACGAAAGATCTTTTATGAGTATTCTGATTTAGTAGAACCAGTTTCAATTGACGAAGCATATATTGATGTAACAGATAATAAAAAGGACATTGCATCAGCTACTCAAATTGCGATTGAGATAAGGAGAAAGATCTTCAACAAAACCAGGCTCACAGCCTCAGCAGGAGTTTCCTATAATAAATTCCTGGCAAAAATAGCTTCCGATATGAACAAACCTGATGGGTTGATGGTAGTTACCCCTTTGAAGGCAAGACAAGTGCTGGAGGAACTTCCTATTGGAAAATTTCACGGAATTGGAAAGGTGAGCGAAAAGAAAATGATTATGCTGGGAATAATAACTGGTAAAGATCTGAAAGAGCGGACATTGAAAGAATTGATGAAGCATTTTGGGAAGGTTGGAAGTTATTATTACAATATTGTACGTGGAATTGATGACAGAGAAGTGACTACAGAGAGAATTAGAAAATCTTTGGGACATGAACGCACATTTGCAAAGGATATAAGTGATGTAAATAAAATGGTGGAGATCCTTATTAAGCTCGCTGATAAAATAAGTAAACAGATGCAGGAAAGAAAATTCAAAGCAAAAACTTTGACATTGAAAATTAAATATGCAAATTTCGATCTTGTGAGCAGAAGTAAAACCCTTGATATCTCGTTTGATAAAGAAAATGTGATCAATCATCTGGGAAGAAAAATGCTCCTGGAAACTTTGGGACCTAAATGTAAAATTAGGCTTTTGGGTTTGAGTGTTTCTAATCTTGTGTGGGAGAATGATAAAAGTGATGAACAAGAGCTTTTTACGTTTTTTAGATCAGAGATGCCGATAATTTGATATATCGCATATAGGAGGATATATGTGTGGAAGATTTGCACTCTACAGCAGTTTTCAGGCAATTAAAGATTATGCAGACCTATTAAATGAAATAGGCGAAATAGATGCTAATTACAACGTTGCACCAGGACAAGAAATTCCTATAATAATAATTGAAAACCAGCAGAACATTCTGAAATTGTGTAAATGGGGATTTATCCCTTTCTGGGCAAAAGATGAGACAATTGGTAATAAACTCATCAATACTCGAGGTGAAACAATTGCGGAAAAACCAAGTTTTAAATTTGCTTTCCAGCAGAGACGATGTCTCATTCCTGCAAATGGATTTTATGAATGGAGAAAAAATGACAAACAACCATTTTACATTAACCTGAAAGATAGAGAATTATTCTCATTTGCAGGTATTTGGGAGATTTGGAAATCTCCCGCTGGAAAGCAAATATTCTCATGTTCTATTATCACAACATCTTCCAACGAGATGCTAAATGATATTCATCATCGCATGCCGGTAATTCTTCATAAAGAGCAAGAAAAAACATGGTTAACCGAGAATAATAGCAATATTTTGCAAAAACTTCTAACCTCTTATCCGAGTGATGAAATACTTTTTCATCCTGTCTCATTTGAAGTTAACTCTGGAAAAAATAATTATCCTGAGTTGACCAAAGCAATGTAAATTATCCTCCATTTAATTAAGAGAGAATTAAGGGTTCTACAAAATTGGAAAATTTATGTCTTTCTGAGGACGAACTTACAAAGGCATTCGACGAAGAATCTCATTATAAGCTGAGATCCTTCCTAAGAGAAACGTGCAAGATTCGTCAGGATGACAAAGACACTATATTATGCAGAATTCATTTAGAAAGAACTTTTAATAAAACAACTTGCATAATTGAATTCACAAAATATTTTTGCTAAAGAAATAAGATAAGGGAATTGATATGAATTTTCTGGAAAAACTTTTAAAAAATATACTAAAGAAAAATCTATTTCTTTATAATTTTCTGGTAACACTTATTACTCTTCTGATCTTCTTTGGGGTATTTTTTCTGGGAAGTTTATTGGTTTTGGCAATTGGTTACTATATCGCATTTTCTGCTAATACTGATGCCGCTTCACTTGGTGCTATCTTACTCACAGTTGTTATCCCGCTTGTTATTGGCATCTTAGATCTTGCACTTTGCCTTTTTATTCTAATCGTAAATTTGAAGTTTAATAATCCAAAGGAATAATAATGAATAATTCAACGGAAGAAAATATCTATCGTAAATTACAGCAGCATCTCGATAATTTTCCGATTGGTTTTCCAGCTACAAAGTCTGGAGTGGAAATTGAAATCCTTAAATTTCTCTTCAATCCTTTGCAGGCAGAAATTGCTTCCTGCCTGAATCTGGCACCTAAAATCCCTGCCAAAGCCAGACAAAGGTTAATAGATCGTTTCCAAATTGAGATGACAGAACAGGAAATGGCTGATCATTTGCATCAAATGTTCATGAGTGGCTGTCTGGAACGCTCCGGTAAAGTAGGATCTTTCCGCTATTCCAACGCTATGCTGGCAATTGGGATGTTTGAATACCATGTAGATCATCTTACCAAAGAATTTGTGGAAAATATGAACAAATATTTTGATGAAGCATTTGCTGAAGAATTCCATAGAACAGCAATTCCACAATTGCGTACAAGTCCACATGTCAAAGCTCTTGTACCAGAACACAAAATAGCCACTTTTGACGATATGCGTTTGTATGTGCAAAATGTAGAAAAATCGATCCAGGTAGCAAACTGCATTTGTAAACAGGGAGAAGCTCTGCTTGGAAATCCCTGTATACAGACTGATGATATTGAAGTATGTTTGATGTTCGGCAGTAAAAGTTATGCGGAACGTGAACAGGCTAGAGAGATTTCCAAAGAGGAGTGTTTGGCAATTTTGGATAGAGCTGAAAAAGAAGGAATGGTGCTACAACCGGGAAACACCATGGAGCCCTTTTGTATCTGCATTTGTTGCGGTTGCTGTTGTGGAGTATTAAAAGCTGCTAAACAATTTCCTAATCCTGCCCGATTATTTGCCACAAACTACTATGTAGAAGTAGATATTGATAATTGTACTGGCTGTGGGATCTGCATAAAGCGCTGCCAGATGGAAGCAATAACAATTGATAACAAGAAAGCTATTATTGATCTAGGACGTTGTATCGGTTGCGGATTGTGCGTTACTACTTGTCCTGCCATAGCAATGAGACTGATCAAAAAAGAAAAAGAAACTATTCCTCCTAAAAACATGGCAGCTCTTTATATGAAGATACTCAAAGAAAAATTCGGCAAACGTAAAATGATGATGAAAATGTTGAAATTATTGTTGGGATAAAATGTAGCATGGACACTCCTGTCCGTGTGCGTAAGCAGCAAAAGCTGCTTGAGTTAATGTATTACGAAGCAGAAGCTTCGTAAATAGATAGTGTGAGAGATTTATCAAGAGAGGAATATGATAGGAACACTTGTTAACGTAGGCACAATTATTATTGGCAGTATTATTGGTTTGATCTTACATACTCGACTTTCTAAACGTTTTACCAAAGTTGCCTTTCAAGGGATTGGTATTTTCACTATCTTTTTGGGAATTGCGATGGCTCTTAAATCAGATGCCTACTTGCTTATCGTACTCAGCTTGATCTCAGGTTCTCTCATTGGAGAAGCACTCAATATCGAATTAGGGATGAGCAATTTGAGTGATAAATTGAAAGCTAAATTGAAATCTAAAAATAACAAATTCTCAGAAGGATTAGTAACTGCTTTCCTGCTTTTCTGTATGGGCTCAATGACTATCCTGGGAGCGATCGAAGAAGGTCTGGGCGGTAAACCAAATCTGCTGCTCACCAAAGCGATCATGGATGGATTTGGTTCTATTGCTCTCTCTTCTGCTCTGGGAATCGGTGTAATGTTCTCGGTAATTCCACTGTTTATTTATCAGGGTGGACTCACTCTACTCACTTCTGTTTTTGGAGATTATTTCAGTGAAATTTACATCAACAATCTCACTTCGGTTGGTGGCATTCTACTAATTGGATTAGGTTTACGTATTTTGGAGATCAAGCAGATCAGAGTACTGAACATGCTGCCGGCTCTAATGATTATTTTACTTCTAACCTGGATTAAAAACTTGTTATGATCAAACATATTCCACTAGATCAAAACATTTTACAGGTGGCTCTGAAGGAACTTGATTCCGGCAAATGTTTACTTCTCTTCCCCACCCGGAAAAGCAAACAGGAAGCACAGAGAATGTATCAGTCCAGTTGGGATTTCAGTAAGCATAAATTCCTGACAATGGACGAATGGAAGGATGAGATTTTCCATTCTAAACTACCAATATTAAAAGAAGAAAAACGAACTTTAATGTTCTATAGAGCGCTCACAAAAGATAACAAAGATTCTTTTAGGATCAAAACTTATTTTCAATCTATTGAGTTAGCAAATAATTTTTTTAATTTCTGGGAAGAAATTGCTGAGGAGATGATATCCAAAGATGATATCGAGGAGGTACTTTTTTCCAAGAATACTGCAAATGATTGGCAGCTTAATACATTTCAGCAGCTTTTAAAGATCAAAAAACAATATTTTGAACTTTTGCGCAAAGAGCAGTTTTCTGATACTATATTAGTTCGAGAAATAGAAGAATTGAAACTAGATTTGAATTATGATAAGATCATCGTTGTGAATCAATTTTATTTTACAGAACTTGAGAAAAAGATTTTGCATAAGTTTGATGATAAAGTACTGATATATTTACAGATCCCGCCGAAATTCTACAATGAAGAAGAGTTGACTTTCAAAGAGAATTTTGATGCGAGTGTCTTACAATCAGTTTTAAAGCAAAAGGTGAAAGTTATCAAATCATTAGGACAATTTCAAATGCTTGGAGATTTAGTTTCTATTATTGATCTACAACAGAATAATACGATCATCGATTTCAGATTTAATTCTCGCTCTTACGCATCATTTCTATCACGAGAGCATTATTCCATCTCCAACTCTCTACCATTTTCTGGAACAAGTTTATTCAGATTCTTCCAAACTTTGCAAGCTCTTCTTCATTCAATTGTTTGGGAAGGAACTCCCTATTTATTATCTCTTCAAGAATTGTTAAATGCTGCACTTTCAGATGATTTTTTAGAAGTTTTTGAGGAAGATAAAACCAAACATGAGCAAATAAAAACTTTTCTCTTCAGCTGTATTGATAATGATATTCAATATCTCGATCTTGACTTTTTTACAAAACATGGAAAGGAATTCAGAGATGTATTTGAAAAGATATTTAATTTATTAGTTAAACTTAGAGAAATTGATAGTATAGCATCTCTCATTGAGTTCATCGAGAATTGCATTAACGTTGAAAAACTGACTAAAAAAGAAAATAGTAAAACCGATATTATAAAAGTTTTTTATGAGCTTCTTTCTGATTTTGCTTCTATCGAGCAAATCGATCTTATAACGAATTGGAATCAGATTTTTTCACATAATATTTCAGCAAATTTATGGCAGCTATTCTTGGATTATATGAAACCTAAGCAAATCAAATACTCATCGGAAAATCAATCTAATAATCGTGTTCAGATCACATCATTGCAGGACACCAGGAACCTGCAGTTTAAAAATATTTATATTCTTAATGCAATTGAAGGAATTCTTCCTGCAGCCAAACATACTCAATTCCTCTTTTCTGAAAACCAGAGAAAAAAACTGTCACTTAAAACCTATGAAGACATCAAACTTCGTGATAAATATTATTTCTACCGTCTTCTTGCAACTTCTAACAATGTTACCGTTTTCTCGCGCAGTAATTTAGAAGAGAATATTGAAGTGAGTTCGTTTATTGAAGAATTGAAATTATTTGATCTGATCGATGAAGTTGAGTTTTCTAAAATCGATTTGTATAAGCAGTTTTTTGCTTCAATTCTAAAAAATAATGATCATTCTCTTCCCAATCAAACCAAAATCTCTGATGATTTCTTTTCAATACCGTTTGATAAATCCGATTTGAAAAATAATGAGCTTATCCTCAGTTTTTACAAATGGGAGAAATTGAAAAAAGATCCATTTGCATTTTATCTTGAATTTATTGCAGATTTGAAAAAACGAGATTATATCCTCTCTCAAGATTTCAGTAATAAACTTATAGGAACGATCTCACACAGCGTGTTTACAATGATCTGGGAGCGATTGATCGAGGTTTATCACGGGAACAAACTGCATCATAATTTTGTATTTAACACCAAACAATACGTAGATCAGGCAATTGAACATTTTATTAAATATAAAATGAAATACATCTCTCCTCATAATTATTCTGAGAACTATTTCCGAAATATTTTTATCCCGATCTTAAAAGATGGAATTGCTAATTTCTTCTATCGACTTCATAATAACCTTAAATTTAGTGATGAATATATCACGGTATTTCCAGAGACAGGTAAAACTGAACAAAAGAAATTTTTTCAACTTGATAATATTGATATTTCTCTTCGTGGAAGAGCTGATCTTAGCATCCATTCTGCTGATGATATTCCTCATATCTTCGATTATAAAACCGGAAGTATGAATGCTGGTAAGGTCAAACGTTATAATGAACAATTACAGTTTTATGAATTCATCAGTTATCTAATTGATTCTCCTGAAATCGAACAGAAAATTAAATCACATCTCTTCTTTATTGAACAAAAGATAATGACCGATATTTCTAAAAAGATCGATTTAAAAAATTCGATAAAAGAAGCTCTTCTAAATATCATTAATAATGGCTTTACGCTTGCAGATAAAAAAGATACTTATGAAAATATTGAGATCACACGGCGTGATTTGAAAATGAAAACGGGGGTTCACGTATGAAACCTCTGATGATACGAGCTAGCGCCGGAACCGGAAAGACATATCGTCTTTCTTTGGAATTTATTAATCTACTTCTGAAATATAGAATTGATTTCGAAGAAATTTTGGTGATCACATTCACTCGAAAAGCAACTGCTGAAATAAGGGAAAGGATCTTCGAACATCTTAATAATATTGTTAATAACACAAAAGAAGGAAAAGAAATTATTCGCAGTTTGCAGAAGGATATCAATCCGGATCTTCAATTCAATTCTGAAGATATTGAATTTCTAAAAAACACTTACAAAAAAATGCTGACTAATAAATCAAATGTGAGTGTCAGTACTATCGATTCCTTTATTAATGCTGTTTTCAGTGGAGTTATCGCACCTTATCATAATTTTGTAGATTTCAAACTTGATAATAATATCAATGATGAATACTTGCCTGAGATCTTTGAATATATTCTTAAAGATGACAAATTGGATTATTATAAAAATATTTTCCTGAATGCAAAACAACGAAATCTTGAATCATTTGATCAATTCATCAAAGATATAATAAATTACAGATGGTTGTTCGAGTTTATTGATCAATCAAAATATTCAGGATTTGATATTGAGGAAGTTACTCAAAATTGTTTAAATCAATACACATCACAGCTCAAACAATTCCTTTTCAGTTTGCAAGATGCAATTGCTTCCTATCTGGTCACAAAACAAGCGGATCTGCAACAGCTTCTGCAAAAAGATCACTTCGAAATATTAGATAAAATTACAAATATAAATACTATCAACATTAATGAAATTGCAGATGAGTTTTATAAAATTTTAGCCGAACCGGAATTCATAAGTGAGAATTATGATCTGCTTCTTAGTAATAAAAACATCTGGAATGGAACAAGAATTCGCAAGTTAGAATTGAAATCTGAATTTGAAAAAGTACAACATCATCTGGCAAATTATCTTTATTATGAAAAGGCATTAATAGAAGAGCTCAACATCATTTCACTCGCTGGTGAAATCCTCAAAATTTATGATGAAATCAAATTCAGGGATAGAATATTTACTCATTCCGACATAAGTTATTACACCTTTAGATATTTGTATGATAAAGAGCTGTCGATTATCGAGAACAACAATGTTCTCAACATTTTTTATGAGCAGCTTTCTTATAATACACGTTTTATTCTCATCGATGAATTCCAGGATACAAGCATTTTGCAATGGAGTATTTTCCAACCGCTTATTACTGAAACACTAAGTGGTTTTGGGCAAAAAGATTACGGTGGTCTTATTGTAGTGGGTGATGAGAAACAAGCGATCTATGGCTGGCGAGGTGGTGAACGTAAATTACTCACGGATTTTCCACAATTGCTTGGAATTGGGATTTTACAGGACTCACTCACAACTTCTTATCGAAGCAAACCAATACTCATAAATTGGATTAATAACCTATTCGGTTCTGAACATCTCACATTTGATGAAGCCTGGGAATATTCGGAAATTATGAGTGCAAAGGAAAAGGATGGTTTTGTTCAAGTTAGTTTCAGAAATCTGGCAGAATTAGATGGAATTCAAAAAAAGCAAGACCTTAATCTAGTATATACAGAATTCGTAAATGAAACACTCACCCATCTAATAAAGGATGAGAAAATAAACCAGAGCAATACAGCAATTTTGATGCGTAAAAACAAAGAAATTGAGATGATGGCTTCGATTTTAGATGAGAAAGGAATAGATTATTTATTAGAATCTTCCGGTTCTCTTTTTGAACATAAAGCTATCAAACCAATTCTACATATTTTGAGATTCCTTGTTTATGAAGATCCAATAGAATTGGTTAAGATTCTCCGCTCTGATTTTGTGTTAATGCATCCTAAAAAGATGAAAAGTATTTTGAATCTCTACAAAACTGCTGAAGACATCGATACTTTCTTCCAGTTAACATCCGAAGAACATTCTCTATCTGTTTTACAAAATATCAGAAATAAGAAGAGATCAATATTGAATATCATTAAAACAATTTTGGAAGAATTCAATATTACGAAGTTATTCTCTACAGAGATCGAATTAAAAAATATTCATCGCTTTATGGAAGTTGCTATTGAGTTTGAGAACAACGACCAAAAACATAAAATCGATCTATCAGGCTTCCTTTCATACTGCAGATCATTAGGAGAAAAAGACGAATATTCCCAGCTTGGACAAACGGTTTCCGATTCTATTAAACTGCTCACTATCCATAAGTCTAAAGGATTGCAATTTGAAACAGTTTTCTCATTCATGAATATCCCAAAAAATCCGGGACAGCATAATCTCGGATTGAAATTATATTACGATTTCGAAGATGATTTCCATTCTCTGAAAGATCATGCTCTTACATATAATTTCGATAAGATCATTAAAAAATCTGATAAGCAGCTATTGATAGATGTTGTTGATAAACGCAATAATGGTGAAGAGTTGAATAATATTTATGTAGCTCTCACCCGTGCAAAGAACAATCTGTTTTTCTTTATAACATATGATAAAAAAGGTGATCTAGAGAAATTTGTAAGCAGTATTAAAGATGACAGTTCCGTTCCTAAAAACATTGCGAAAGTAGTTTATAACGAGTTTCTTGAGGATATGAAGCAATTATCACAGGTTCATCAGATTATTGAATTTGGAACTATCACTATCGATCAACCAGAGACTGAAAAAGTATCTCTTAAAAATGCTGCTTCATTTTCCAAGCATTTGAAATTTCTTAATTGGGATGAGATTGCAGAGCGTGAACCGGAAAATATTCATTTACTTAAAACTGAGATTCTGGATAATCAGAGTATTCAGATCGGTAATATCGTGCATGAATATCTATCTTACATTGATTATGATAATCCAAAGATTAGGCAAACTGCATTCGAGAAGACATTATCGAAATATGGTAGTTTATTTCATAGAGATAGTATAAGTGAGATTGTTTTGAAAGTTAATCAATTCATAAATGAGAACAGTAATTTCTTCAATAAAGATCATTGGGATAAAGTTTTCAATGAATATACAATATTCGATAAATACGGCAAAGAATCCCGCATTGACCGGTTATTGATAAACACAAAAGATAAAAAAATACTTATTTTAGATTATAAGACCGGCAGCTATTATGAGCAAGAGCAACTTGACAGATATAAAGAAATAATTGAGAAGTTGCCAATAGTTGAAAGAGATAATTATAGAGTGGAAACAGAGTTTTTGGAAGTGGAGGTGTAACCCCATCCCCAACCCTTCCCCTTAAACTAATGGGAAGGGAGCGAAAAATCTGTCTTTCTGAGAATGATCTTACAAAGGCATTCGACGAAGAATCTCAGATTTATTAATTCTCGTTACGAAGTTAAACTTCGCTTTCAATTATGTTCACAAGTTCAACTTGTGAACAGGAATGAAATGCTGGATCGGATGAAGTAGAATAAAAAACAGGAGAAATAAATATGAGTAAATTAATGGTGAGTGTCTCAGGAATACGAGGAATTTATGGCGAAAGCTTAACAGCTGAGATCGCAATGAAATATGCTGCACATTTTGGCATATTCTCAGGTCGAGGAAAAATTGTAGTTGGTAGAGATTCACGTACAACCGGACCAGCAATGTTCAATGCAGTTACTTCTGGTTTGATGTCAGTTGGGTGCGATGTTGTTGATATTGGTGTTGTTTCTACGCCAACCGTCTTACTTGCAGTGGAAGAAAGTGATGCGATGGGTGGAATTTCCATCACTGCGTCACACAATTCAGCTGAATGGAACGCTATGAAATTCGTAGCAGAAAACGGTATGTTCCTCTTCCCGGAAAATGCATCAGCCTTAGTTTCATCTTTCGATAACAAGGTTGATTATATTTGTTGGGACAAAATTGGAAAATTAACTCAAGACGATAATGCAATCGAACGACATATTAATAAAATCATGAATATTTCATATCTGAATCTTAATGAGATCAAAGCAAAGAAATTTAAGGTTGTTATCGATTCAGTGAATGGAGCCGGTGGTCTGATCTCACCACAATTACTTAAGGATCTTGGATGTGAGGTGATTGAAATAAACAGTGAACCAACAGGCATTTTTGCACACACACCTGAGCCGCTAAATAAAAACCTGAAGCAATTAGAAGAAGCAGTTAAGGAACATAAAGCTGATGTTGGTTTTGCTACCGACCCAGACGTAGACAGACTGGCAATTGTAGATGAAAATGGAAATTGCATTGGAGAAGAATTTTCTCTTTTACTTTCTGAGAAATTCATCCTTTCTAAAGTTAAAGGAGACATTGTAACTAATCTTTCATCTTCTATGGCTTCGGAAGATATTGCTGCATATTTTGGTGTGAAAGTGCATCGAACTAAAGTTGGTGAAATCAATGTTGGTAAGAAAATGATGGAAATAAATAGTCCTGTCGGTGGAGAGGGGAATGGTGGAGTTATCTGCCCGGAAGTCCATTTTACAAGAGATGCTCCAGCTGGGATGGCTGTGATCCTGGGTTATTTAGCAGAAAGCGGAAAAACCGTTTCTGAACTTGCTGATCAGATTCCAAAATACTACTTTGCCAAAAATAAAATTAAAGTTGATCCCTCATTACTTGATGCGATTATGCAGAAAGTTCCGGATATCTTCTCGGACTACAAGCTTGATACAACTGATGGTATTAAAATCCTGGGAGATAAATTTTGGATCCATATTCGTAAAAGTGGAACTGAACCGATCATTCGTGTTTATGTGGAAAGTGAAACTACCGAGAGATCAGAGACGATTTGTAAAGAGACGATTGAGAAGTTGGTGGGATGAAAGAAATAGCAACGAACAAAAACGAACAAGACAAACAAAAAAGGGAGTGAATTGGTGGGATAAAATCCCCTCTTGAGAGGGGTGCGGCTTTAGCCGTGGGGTGTGTAACCTTACCCCTGCTGCTTGCACCGCCATAGTTTTACGAAGGTGTGTCCCTCTCCTGCTCCTTTGTTACAGGCGAGGGAACATAAGAAAAGCAAGAAGATTTTCTTCTCGTTCCCAAAGCCCTCTTTGGGAACGCAATGAAGAAGCAAAATCCCAGTTTTGCAAAAGCGAGCAAGCTGCTCGTTTTACATAAACCATAGGAGCATGCATGAACGATAAAGGAATAAATAATCTCAGCATACAAACCAGAGTAGATGAGTTGAATGATTTTGCTCTTTTACACCAAAATTTCGGTAATCTGGCATTCAGAGCTATCCAGAAAAACAACTTCTATTCAGGTTTTGCAATTGGAATGGAAAGATTAACGAAACTCATTAAGAAAAATAAATTCAACATTACAGGATTCCGTAGTAACCCAATAGAAGGAGTTCGTGAATTCTTGCATGGTTACTTTGTTGACCGTGGTGGAAATATGCCGGACATTTGGGTAGAGGGCAACACTGTATTCCTGGAAACGAAAATATGTGTAAACTGCCTGACCATTGAAGCAGAAAAACTGGCAGCACAATGTCATGAAGATGTATGTGCTATCTATTGCCGCACTTTTGCTAAAGGGATTGTTTCAGTTCTGGAAGATTTCTTTCCAGAGATCGTAATCAATTTCTATAATGTAAGTTCACGACGAGATGGCAAAGAGAGTGACTGCCGAGAAGCATTTCAGATCCTCTCACCTCTTCGTACAGAGAATCCGTAACATTTTTTAAAATGAGGATACTTCATGAGTGATCAAAGAAGAAATAAGCATCAAACAAAAATCAAAATAAATATATTTAACAAATTTCTATTTTTCGCTGTATTATTTTTATTAATAATCGCCTGTTTTATAAAAATTCATTCTATAATTTCATTTCCTAAAATAGATAAGTGGAACTACCAGCAACTGCAAAAAATTGATAAAACAAAAAATGAATTTGAATTTATAGTATTCGGTGACAATAAAAATTCTGTAACAACATTTGAAAATTTAATGAAAAAAGCTAATGATGATGAAGCATTATTTGCAATCGCTCTAGGAGATTTAGTTTATGATGGAGAAAAAGAAAAATTCAGATTCTTTATTAATCAAATAAAAGACTTCAATAAGCCACTGTTAACCGCTATTGGCAATCATGAGATCACAGATCTGGGTAGAGCAAATTATTATGAACTTTTTGGAAAATTCTACTATTCTTTTGCAACTGCTAACAGCTATTTTATCATTTTGGATAATGCTAATGAAACTAATCTTGATGCATGGCAATTGGACTGGTTAGAAAATGAGCTACAGATAAGTCAAAATTATAAATATCGTTTTGTTTTTATGCACGTACCTCTTTATGATCCGCAAGATAGTAGAACCATAATAGATCATTGTTTGAAAGATCCTATATTTGCTAATAAGTTAAATAATCTTTTTGATATTAATAATGTAACTATGCTTTTTTGCTCTCATATACATGGATATTATAGCGGTATCTGGGGAAAAACTCCATACATCATTACCGGTGGAGCAGGTGCCGAGCTGCATGGATCTGATCCTCAACATCATTTTTACCATTTTATTAAAGCAAATGTATCTGATAATGATGTTAAATACGAAGTTGTTACAATTAGAAGTCCTAAATTTGAATTTATACATAGATTAATTCATATTGCAAGAATATATATTTATGCTTTTTTTGCCATTAAGTTTTGGGATTCAATAATAATACTTACTTTAATTTATTTAGTATTTTATATTATTTTCATAAAAAAAGAATGGCTTATTCTG
Organism: Candidatus Cloacimonadota bacterium; assembly: GCA_023137125.1. Taxonomy (GTDB): domain Bacteria; phylum Cloacimonadota; class Cloacimonadia; order Cloacimonadales; family TCS61; genus Tenebribacter. The sequence continues at coordinate 48,232 of JAGLPW010000057.1, forward strand.
AACTTTAGAAAGAAAAGGAAATAGAATACTAATCAATCTTTACGATGCTACTTGAACTACCTTAGTTAATAATGAAGCGAACGCAAGGTTAAGCTAAAAATCCGGAGTTAAACTTATATAATATGCCGGTTTACTAAAATTCTCAAGATCGGTATTCCAGGCAATATCAAATTTTAACACAAAATAACCCAAGTTCAATCTGGGACCAAATCCTATTGCCAGTTTCAGGTCTTCTAATTTTCCATTATCTGTTAATTTAAGCTCTTCATTTTCATCCCAAATACTTCCGGCATCAACAAAAGCGCTACCGCGTATCTGATAGAAATAAAGTGGTAAAGGAAATGACATTTGCAGGTTATCGATGAACGGATATCTAAGTTCGGCAGAAAACAAGAATTTATTACTTCCTATATAATCTTCGCTCAAACCACGCACACCATTGTAATAATCCATTGAGAATTTCTGGTTAGTATCTCCTTGTATTGTACCTCCGCTAAATCTAAAAGCAAAAGCATATTTCTTTGCAAAGAAAAAATATTTCCTTAAATCAGTATAAACAATCGTATAATCTTCTTCTGTAGAAAAACTGTGATTCAAAAGAAGTGCTTTACGTGAACCTGAAACAGGTCCAACACTTCCGTAGATGGCATTATCATGAACCAATGTAAGCTGAGGTGAGTAAATATATTCTGTTTCTTCTGTTTCCAAACCATAATATTCAGCGAATTCTGGTCTCAGATATTCTATTATCCAGTCATTTCCATCCCACCAATCACGCTTAATAATTTTAGAGGATATAATATTTTCAAAATCGAGTCTCCAAAATTTATTGAATGGATAACGTAGAATGGAGTATACACCAAAATGATATTCTCGTTCCCGCATGAAATCATCTCCATTATAGAAATTTGTCCAATATACCCATTCATCACTCAGATAAAATCCACCATAACCATGATCTATCCGTTTTTTCAAATTCATATAAGTTAGCACAACATCAGAAGCGCTTAAGTCTCCTGTAATTCCCAACTGAACTCCAATTGCATGATTCCCCATTAGATCGGAGAGACCAAACTGCAATTGGGCGTATGTCCCACTGGAAGGGGAATAAGCAGCTCCACCCCAAAGGTAATCCAGCGCAAATTTTGGTTTGTATGCAGAGCTCAATGGTTCATTCGGTTCTGTGGGTTTCTTATCCAGATCTAAATTATAAGCTTTATTCAAACTATCTATATGCGTAAAATTCCCAATATCTATCTTTGTTACCTTATGGGAATATTCGGGTAATTCCTTTTTGAACTTCTTTTCCTGCTTACCAAAAACATTATATCTATCTAACCTGAATCTCTCATAGAAATCATCCACGAATTTAAATTCAACCGGTTTGGAATACTCAGAATATTCTAAATTATCAAGTGGATTGGATAGAGAATATATATCCCAACCACCATTGAAAAAAGCAGAGAATATAAGTTCATTATTATCTATAGAAATATCCGGTGCAAATATCCCTCCGTGAACATTAGTTATTTTAGCTCTCATACCACTCGCAATTTCAATTACATCGCAATTCGAAGTGGTCTTGCTTTCACTTACAAATATAATGCTCTCACCTGTCTTATCCCAAATTGGAAAACTGTTTTTTTGCGGATCGTGCGTTACTCTATAGAACTTGTCCTCATTTAAATCATAATAAAAAACATCGGAAGTAAGTTTACTGAAGATCTGCTCTGCATAAGCATCTTCATTGAATGTTCTTTCTGAAGTAAAAGTAATTTTGGAATCATCCGGTGACCAATGCGGCTGGCTGTCAAAATACTGATCATCAGTGATCGCAGTAATTTCTTCAGTGACAAGATCATAAATGTAAATATCGGATTTCAAATTTTTCTGCCCGGCAAATACAATTTTATTCCCATCGTTAGAAATATCGATCTCGAAGATCGCATCAAATTCCGGAAATTCTAATTCCTGAGATGCTTTTCCAGTTTCATTATCCACTATATAGATCTTATCTGCGAATGAAGTTTTAGAAACAAAAGCAAATTTATTCCCATCCGGTAACCATGCTAAATTATTTTGTAAGTAATGAAATTCCTCATAATCCCCGGTAGATTCACCGCTTAAGATCTTTTTATTCTTACTCAGTCCCAGAATTGATCCCTTCCAAATATCAGTTTTGAGATTTCTATTTGAAAAATAAATATAGCTGTTTCCATCGGGAGAAAATCTGGGAGCATAATTAAGTGACGATCCATCTTTACTATGATCTGTTATTCTGGAAAACACTTCATGAGGAATATCATATTCGGCAAATTGAGGATAATACTTTCTTTTAAGAAAATTCTTCCATCGCAGTTGTATCTGTTCAAAATCTTTCCCAAAGACCTTCTTAAAGGCAATATCAGTATTTCTATTAAATCGGATCGCATAGAATAATTCCATAACCTTATTCCGGTCATATTCTTCTTCAATAAAAACCAGAAAAGATTCTCCTAATCTATATGCGTAATACCCACCTATCATACCCAAATTTCCAATTCTGTCGTTTAGCAGCAGATCTATCACGAACATATTATTGAAAACAGATTCACCGTGAACAGCTTCAAATTCCGGCAAGCCCTCCTGGAACCAGAATGGCAGGTTATTCATCGTGAGTAACCTGCTTCTATTATTATTCATTTCATTAACATAAGCATGCGTAAGCTCATGCGTAAGGACTTCTTCCATTTTTTTGTAATCACCATCGAATGGAACTGCAACCTTATTATGAGCAGTTTCTGTAAAACCGCCAACACCTTCACCCAGCAGAGCACCAATAACATTTGTAGCTTCAAAATCATCGTGTGATTTATATAATATTACAGGGATCCTGTTCATAATAGGACGTTGAAAATCTTTTTTCAACTGATAATATGCTTCCTCTGCTATAAGAACCGCAAGTTTACCAAACTCTTTATTTTGGCTCGGGTAATAAATATCAAAATGAAGAGATTCTATCTTTTCCCATTCCATCTTGGAATTTTGGATTTTATTCTTACCAAAACTGTATGCAAAGAGTTGAAAGGAAACAAGTATCAGTAAAATAATAATTACGAATTTTCTCATTTATTCTCCTAAAGGATCTTTATGTTGAAATATCTCTTGGGATTATCTTTAATATCTTTGAGTAAGGAATCCAATCTGGCTGATGAGCGCATCAAATTTTCGTATAAAACATCTTCGGTCATGAGTTTATTAATACTGCTTTTCTCACTTTGCATTTTCTCGGTAATATTGCGAATACTTTTAGATGTTTCTTTTATATCATCCAAAGTTGAATT
>JAGLPW010000058.1 GCA_023137125.1 Candidatus Cloacimonadota bacterium
TGATTTGCATTGATGATAAGTTTTTCAAATTCTTCAGTGTTTTTATCTAAGCTTCTATTGATCTTATTGATAACCATTTGGGTAGTATCGATCACTGAATCTATCTGCATAACAAAACTTTTATCTCCAGCAATATTATCTATTACCATTTGGAAATCGGTAATAACGCTGCTAAGCTCGGAAACAAGTTTCATCAGTCCGAATCTTTTCTCCCCACTCTGTACCTGAGTCAGATCAAGGTATTCACCTTCAGATCCGGGAATGATCTCAACCTGAACATCACCCATGAGGTTAGATTCAATTACTGAGAATTGTGTACCTTCCCTTAATGGAAAATCAATCTTGACCTGTAAATCGATAATAACTCCATCCGGGGCTACTTCAATCTTCTTAACTCTACCTTTTTTCACTCCACTCACAGTTACACTGCTGCCAACCTCTACATTCCCCGCATTATGAAATTTTACTTTCACTATTGTCATGTTCTTACCTTGCAGGGCTTCGGTAAACCACATATATGAAGCTGCAAGCACAATTATTGCCACTAATGTAAATAATCCGACTTTGAATTCCGTACTTTTTTTATTCTGATAGAATTTCATATTCTTTCCTTATTTTACAATTTCTTCTGCAACTAATCTTCAATTAAGCTTGCTATCCTTCGACTCCGCATAGGAAGATCCAAGCTATACTGATCTATTCCCAAACCTGTCATGGTGAGCGGAGTCGAACCATCAGGTTTGAAGATCATTCTTATTAACATTACTAAAATGTGTCTCATTCTTACATTTAGCAAATTCATGCAATAATTTAAAATCCCCTCTAACAAGAGCTTCTTTTTTAACTCTTTTCCATCTCTTGATCTGCCTTTCTGCAGATATTGCGAAATAAACATCTTCAAAGTATTCTGAGAATACTAATTTTACTGGCAAGCGTTTGGAAGTATACCCTTTTATCAATCCATTTTGATGCTCAGATATGCGTTTTTCCAAATTAGAAGTTGAGCCAGTGTAGTAGCTCCCATCTGAACATTTAAGGATATAAATCCAATAAGTTTTTACCACTTCTATATTCTCTCTATCCTTCGTCCTTCGTCTCCGCTCAGGATGACACGAGCTCAGGATAACATTGGATATGATTACTTTTCATAATATTCCTTATTTCACAAATTCTTTTATTATTTTTCTTTCATCATTATTAAAATCATCAAAAGTTCCGTCAAAAACTATTTTTTTATCATGTATCATAATGATATGTCCCTTGATCTTTCTAATGCAATCCATATCATGAGTTATGATGATTGAAGCTATGTCATATTGGCTCTGCAATTTTAATATCAAATTGGAAATTTCATTCGCAATGATGGGATCAAGCCCTGTTGTAGGTTCATCATAAATTATATATTTTGGCTTTAAAATTATTGCCCTGGCCAGAGCTACTCTCTTCTTCATTCCGCCACTGAGCTCCGAAGGCATTTTCGTTAGGACCTCTTTCAGACCAACCAATTCTAGTTTTTCTGTAACTTCATTCAAGATTGCATCTTCAGAAAGATCTGTGTGTTCAATTAATGGGAGTGCCACATTCTGGTATACATTCATAGAATCTAAAAGGGCTGAACCCTGAAAAAGCATTGCCATCTTCTTTCTGGTTTCGTTAAGTTCATGTTTATTCAATTCAAAAAGGTTTTTCTCATCAATAACAATTGAGCCTTCAACCGGTTCGATAAGACCTTCAATACTTTTCATTAGTACACTTTTTCCGGTTCCACTTTGCCCAACAATTATAGTTATCTGGTTTTCCCTGATCGTAAGATCTATTTTCTTTAAAATTTCCTGATCACCAAAACTTATTGAAAGATTTTTAATTTCTATCATTAATTTACCCTAAAACTATATATTATTATGACAATTAATCTTATTATTTTCTGCGTTTTTCCTAATAATTTCATTCAACACAATTATGCTACTATCACAACTTCAATTCCGTCATACTTTTTAGAAACGGGATTTAGCTGTAAATACTTTTTTTTTAGATTCTCATCACTTTTTAAAAATACTCGGACATAATGATCTGAGAGGGCTGTCCAAAAACCGTCAGATTTTTGTTCAATTATGCCTTTTAGTTCAACTTTATTTTTGATAATAAGATCTATATATTCAGCAAGTTTGACATTTGAGATTAAAATCAATTCATTACTTCTTTGTTTTATGATCTTTCCATTCACATGACCTTTCATTTTCTCGGCAAGAGTTCCCGATCTTTTGGAATATGAAAAAACATGAAGATAAGTAAAATCAAGGTTGGAAAGAAAGTGATGAGTTTTTTGGAAAAGCTCTTCTGTTTCTCCGGGAAGTCCGGCTATCACATCGATTCCAATCGCAACATCGGGGAATATCTCTCTTAGTTTGGTAATAGTTTTTCGAAATTGTTCAGTAGAATATCGTCTCCCCATTTCTTTAAGTAGTTCATCGCATCCAACTTGAAGTGGGATATGAAAATGGTGGCACATTTTTTTACTTTCAGTAAAATATTCTAATAATTCATCAGTAAAAAGTTGAGGTTCTATAGAACTCAATCTGATAAGTTCAACACCATCTATTTTCTCAATCTCATAAAGAAGTTTTGCCAGAGAATTATCTAACTCTGTTCCATAAAGTCCCAAGTTGATCCCGCCAAGTACAAATTCTTTATAACCATTATCAACCAGTTTTTTTATTTGATCGAGTATTTTATTTTTGTCTCTACTTCTAGAATGTCCTCTAGCGTATGGAATTGCGCAATAAGCGCAGTAATAATCACAGCCATCTTGCACTTTAATAAATGCTCTGGTCTTATCCAGCATTTTAGTTGTAGATATCTCATCAAAATTATGCTGGTCTTTTATATCTCTGAATAATTGATTTCCGGAATTAAGTTTTTCGTAGATCTTGCTTTTGCTGTTATTATCAGCTATCAGGTCAACATCACCTAATTCTTCTATCTCTTCTTTCTTTCTTTGCGAATAACATCCTGTAACTACAACTTTCACAGAAGGATCGGTCTGCTTTTGATTTAACGCTTTTCGAATAGCATTCCGGCTTTTGTGATCTGTTCTATTCGTTACGGTGCAAGTATTTATTATATATACATCGGCAAGGTTATCAAATTCTGTAATTTGATAACCTGCTCGAGTAAATTCATCTACAATGCAGGATGTTTCATATTGATTAACCTTACAGCCAAAAGTAATCGATGCAACTTTTTTCATTTTCCTTTTTCAGTACATTTATTTTTCTTTGCCTTTATACTAATTCCCAATTCATCCAGTTGTTTTTGCGAAACGATTGCAGGAGATTCACTCATTAGGTCTGTTGCCTGAAGTGTTTTTGGGAAGGCAATTACATCACGAATTGATTGTGCACCGCTCATTATCATAACTATTCTATCGATTCCCGGAGCAATTCCACCATGAGGAGGAGTTCCGTATCTAAGTGCATTCAGGAAGAAACCAAATTTTTCATCCAATTCCTCCTCTGAGAATCCCAGAACATTAAATATCTTCTTTTGAATATCTAGTCTGTGACAACGAATACTACCGGAAGAAAGTTCTAAACCATTACAAACCAGATCATAAAGTTGACCTTCGATCTTCTCATATTCACCAGTTTCAAAATATTTGAGATGTTCTTCCTTTGGCAGTGTGAACATATGATGCGCTGTTTCCCAACGTTCTTCATCATCGTTATATTCAAATAATGGGAAATCAGTGATCCACAATAGATTGAATTGTTTAGGATCATAAAGTTCAAGCTCTTTTCCAAGATAATTTCTGATTTTGGAAAGTACTTTGAAAACGATCTTATTTGTATCAGCTGCAAAAAGGATCAAGTCTCCATCTGCTGCACCGGATTTCTTAATAATGTTTTTCTTCTCTTCATCAGAAAGGAACTTTGTAATGCCTGATTGGAATTCTCCATCTTGAAATTTAACAAAAGCGAGTCCTTTCCCGCCAACATGCTTTGCTCTATCTGTAAGCATATCGATCTGTTTCCTGGAATAGCCAGCACATCCCTGGGCAACTACACAACGTACGCTGCCGCCTCCCTGTAAAGCTCCACTGAAAACCTTGAATTCTGAATTTACTACGATCTCCGAGAGGTCGTTCAATTCCATGTCAAAACGTGTGTCAGGCTTATCTGAACCATAACGGTCCATCGACTGTTTATAAGTTAAATGTGGAAACGGAATTGGAAGATCAATATTGATAACTTTATTAAAAATGTATTTGAATAGATCTTCTATGATCTGAAAGATCTCTTCTTGTGTAACATAACTCATTTCAAGGTCAAGTTGGGTGAATTCCGGTTGCCTGTCAGCTCGCAGATCTTCATCTCGGAAACAACGGGCAATCTGGAAATATCTGTCAAAGCCACCGATCATGAGAAGTTGCTTGTATATCTGTGGAGATTGTGGAAGTGCAAAAAACTTCCCGTTATGCACTCTACTGGGAACAAGAAAATCTCTTGCACCCTCAGGTGTGCTTTTCATCAACATGGGAGTTTCAATTTCATAGAAATCTTTTTTTACCAGAAATTCTCTAATTGCATAAACTATCTCATGCCGGATCAGAATTATATCTTTCAGTTTATCACGACGCAGATCAAGATATCGGTATTTGAGACGAAGATCTTCTTCTGCTAAAACATTTTCATTAATTTGAACAGGTAATGGTTCTGAATTGTTGAGAAGAAGCAATTCCTGCGCGTCAACTTCGATCTCTCCTGTTTTTATCTCTTTATTAATATTTTGTTGATCACGAAGAACCACCTTTCCGGTTATAGCTATCACATATTCATTTCTCAGTTTACCAGCTTTGGCATGAACTGCTTCATTCTCAGGGTGAAATACGATCTGAACTTTTCCTGAAACATCTCTAAGATCAATGAAAATTAATCCACCAAGATCTCTGCGACGATGAATCCAACCCATCAAAGTTACATTCTCACCAATATTTTGTTTGCTCAATTTTTCAGTATAATGAGTTCTTTTTTTATCTTTAACAAAATCTAACATATTCATATCCTTTTATTTATATCAATTTATGCGAGAATTTAATTTTCTGATAATTTGTCAATGCTTTGAAAAAACAAAAACCTCCACAGGGTTAATACCTTTGAAGGTTCACTATATGTTGTTTTGAAATTATTCTTTTTCTTGTTTCTTTTTCTCATCAAGTCTGATGAATTTAATACTCATATTATTATATCTCAACTCACATTCAGCATTTTCAGATTCCAATTTAGGGAAGAAAAGAAAACCTGATTTCTTTGCACCGGGCAAGATTTTCCCAAAATGGAATGAATAAGTTATTAGATTATTCTGAGCTGTCCGCCATTTCTCCATAACCTGTTTCTGTTCATTAAAAAAGTCTTCGGTATCAGTAAGTTCTTTTTCATTTTCGTTGATCAAAAGATAATCGATCTGTCGAGGAGCCAGTAGATTTTCAATATAATCCTGAGCGACTACATCATACTGATTTCCATTTTGATCAATTAAACCAAAATCGCTCATTTCAACTTGTAGATCATCTCGTTTTCTATTCTGGATCGAGACATAGAATGTAGTGAAATAATTGGTTAATTCCTGTGGTTCCCTGTTCCAATACTCATTTGCAGCAGCAAAGGTGTAAGCTTTTGTTCGATTTACACCAAAGTCATCTGTAATTGTAACACCTTCAGTTTGAACAGGAACATATTTAATTGTGCAAGCAGAAAATATTAAAACAAGTAATAACATTGGAAAAATGAATCGCTTCATAATTTTACCTCGCATATTAGCAGAGACGATTATTAAAAATCGTCTCTGCATTTATTTGTGTTTAGACTTATAATTGTGTATTAGCTGTCAAGTCCGAAATCAATCTCTTGTTCTTCTTCATCATCATTCTCTTTTACAGATTCTTCAATTATTTCTTCCTCTTCAACTTCTTCAGAAATATCTTTACTAATATTCTCTACTTCTTCAACAACTTTTTCAGGAATATCTTCTGTATCATCAGTAACTTCATCATCTACAGGTTGTTCATTTTCCTCAGTTATTTCAATTACTTCGGAATTATTAGGTAATTCATTATTTGTTGTTTGATCTGAGGATTCAGAATTTTCCTCACTTTCTTCCTGCTCATCTTCTGCAATGATACGTGCAATATCATACACTTTATCTTTATCATTGAGTGCAATTAATTTAACACCTTGTGTATTCCTGCCAATAATTGAAATTTTATTAACGGACTGACGAATGATCATACCATCCCTAGTAACGATCATAAGATCATCGTTATCTACAACTTCCAGAAGAGAGATCAACTTACCGTTGCGCTCTGTAGTTTTAAGTGTGATAACACCTTTTGAACCACGTTTTGTAACTTTATAGCCGCTGATCTCAGTTCGCTTTCCAAATCCATTCTCACTTATCGATAGAAGTGTTCCTTCACGTTTTATAACCACCATAGCAACAACCTGATCATCTTCCCTCAGGCGTATGCCGCGCACACCCTGTGAATTCCTACCCATCGATCTTGCATCTGTTTCATTAAATCTATTTGCATATCCATTTCTTGTAGCTAAGATAATATCATTGTCACCTTCGGTTATTTTTGCTTCTATCAACTTATCGTCATCCAATAATTTAATAGCAATTATGCCATTAACTCTCGGTCTTGAGAACGATTTTAATTCAGATTTTTTTATTGTACCATTCTTTGTTACCATTGTAACATAATATGGATCATCAAAATCTCTAACAGTTACAAATGCTTCTATCTTTTCATCTCGCTCGAGTTGAAGAAGATTCACTATAGCTTTTCCTCGTGCAAGCCTTCCCAAGCTTGGAATTCTATGAACTTTGAGCCAATGGCAGATCCCATGATCGGTGAAGAATAGAATGTAGGCATGTGTTGAAGCGACAAAGATGCTTTCTATAAAGTCTTCATCCTTAAGGTTTGAACCGGATAATCCTTTTCCACCTCTTCCTTGATTCCTATAAGTTCTTATTGGAAGACGTTTGATATATCCATGACGAGAAATTGTTATTACCATCTCTTCATCAGCTATCATATCTTCAGTTTCAATATCTGCAGAACCTTCTAAAATAGTTGTTCTTCTAAGATCTGCATACTTTTTCTTGATCTCAGCAACTTCTGTTTTAATGATATCCATCCTGAGTGATCTTTTTTCCAGAATGCCTTTTAGTTTTTTAACTGTCTTTATAATATCTTTATATTCTTTTTCAATTTTTTCTCTTTCGAGACCAGTAAGTTTCTGTAGTCTCATCTCCAAAATAGCTTTAGCCTGGATCTCAGAAAGTTTGAATTTCTCTTTTAGTTTAATACCTGCTTCCTGAGCATTCTTAGAGGCTTTGATAGTTGTGATGATTTCATCAATATTATCCAATGCAATTCTATAGCCTTCTAATAAATGAAGACGTTCCTCAGCATTTTTGAGTTCAAACTTGGTTCTGCGAACTACAACTTCATGACGGAAATCAACATAATTAGAGATCATATCTTTCATGTTAATTACTTTTGGAATACCATTCACCAAAGCCCTGTTATTAACACTGAAACTTTCTTGCAATTGTGTAAATTTGTATAATTTATTCAGAACAGAGCTTGCCTCGTAATTTCTCTTCACAATAATTACAAGACGCATCCCTTGTCGTCCGGATTCATCACGAATATCGCTAATACCTTCAATCCGTTTATCTTTTACAACACTAACGATCTTATGGATCAATAAACTCTTATTAAGCATATAAGGAATTTCTGTGATCACGATCATTTCAGAGCCATTATTCTTTGTTTCAATAGCAGCCTTACCACGCATTATTACTCGACCACGTCCTGTTTCAAAATAATCTTTAATTCCTTGTTTACCAATAATGTAGCCGCCTGTTGGAAAATCAGGACCATTTATATATTTAAGAAATTCTGCAGGTTCTATTTCAGGATTATCAACATATGCAGTAATACCATCACAGATTTCACCCACGTTATGCGGAGCCATATTTGTAGCCATTCCCACTGCAATTCCAGATGAGCCATTAACCATAAGATTAGGGAATTTAGATGGAAAAACTACTGGTTCCTTTCTTGTGTCGTCATAGTTTGTTTTGTAGTCCACAGTATCCTTATCAAGATCATCCATAAGATCAACTGCTGCTTTTTGAAGTCTTGCTTCTGTATAACGCATTGCAGCCGGCGGGTCACCGTCTTGAGAACCAAAGTTACCCTGACCATTAACCAGCATATATCGTAAGCTCCATTCTTGAGCCATTCTAACTAATGTGGGATAAATAACCTGCTCACCGTGCGGGTGATAGTTACCAGAAGTGTCACCTGCGATCTTCGCACATTTTCTATAACCTTTACCAGGAGCTAAATTAAGTTCATTCATTGCATAAAGTATTCTTCGCTGTGAAGGTTTCAAGCCATCTCTAACATCAGGTAACGCTCTGGAAACAATAACACTCATTGAGTATTCCAGGTATGATTTTTTTAGTACATCTTCTATTTCCATTAATTCTATTCTTGATCTATCGTGTATCATTCATCCTCCTAAACATCGACCTGGGCATATTGTGCATTCCGCTCGATAAATTCTCTTCGTGGTTCAACTTCATCACCCATTAATATTGTAAACATTCTATCAGCCTCGATTGCATCATCTATCTTCACAGAAATAAGTATTCTTCTCTCCGGATCTAGGGTGGTATCCCATAGTTGATCTGCATTCATTTCACCAAGACCTTTGTATCTTTGTATATGTAAACCACGACCGCCCATTTCTTTCATCACCTCATCTTTCTCTTTTATTGAGAAGGCGTATTTTTTACTTCTGCCTTTTTTTACCAGGAATAAAGGTGGCTTTGCTATATAGATGTGACCATATTCAACCAAAGGACGCATATATCTGAAAAAGAACGTGAGAAGTAAAGTTGCAATATGTTGACCGTCCACATCAGCATCCGCCATAATAATTACTTTATTATAACGTAATTTTGAAATATCAAATTCGTCACCAATACCTGCTCCAAGAGCTAATATGACTGGTTGGATCTTATCATTATTAAGAACTTTATCAATTCTAGCTTTTTCTGTATTGAGCATCTTTCCCCAGAGTGGTAATATTGCCTGGAATGTTCTATCTCTGCCCATCTTTGCAGAACCACCGGCAGAATCACCCTCAACTAAAAAAATCTCTGTTTGAGATGGATCTTGAATTGAGCAATCTGCTAATTTACCAGGAAGACTTCCACTTTCCAAAACAGATTTTCTTCTGGTTAATTCTCTAGCTTTACGAGCAGCTTCACGAGATCTGGCACCAAGGATTGCCTTCATTGCAATATGTTTTGCTTCTTTTGGATTCTCTTCAAAGAACACCATAAGTTTCTCATATACAATAGAGTTTATAATACCTTCAATTTCGCTGTTCTGGAGCTTTGTTTTGGTTTGACCTTCGAACTGAGGATCACGAAGTTTCACGCTGATAATAGCCGTGATACCTTCACGAATATCACCGCCACCGGGAGATACTTTCTCATTCTTCAATAGACTTGCATTTTTAATATATGTATTAACAGCTCTAGTTAAACCGGATTTAAATCCACTAAGGTGGGTTCCTCCCTCAATAGTATTAATATTATTTGCAAAACTATTGATTGTCTCCTGGAATCCTTCATTATATTGAATTGCTACTTCGAATTCGGTATTTTCTTTTATTCCTTTAATATATATGGGTTCAGGGAAAAGCACTTTTTTATTTTCATTGAGATATGCTACAAAAGCATTAATTCCGCCTTCATAATGAAAATCATGTGTTCGATTCTCTTTTTCATCTGTAAGTGAGATCAGTATTCCGCTATTAAGAAATGCCAGCTCTCTCAATCGTGTTGAAAGATAATCAAAGTTAAATATGAGAGTTTCAAAAATTGTTCTATCAGGAATGAAACTCACTTTCGTTCCTGTTTTCTTTGTTTTTCCAATCATTTCAACTTCTGTTTGTGGAATTCCTTTTGCGTAAGCTTGATGATAGATCTTACCATCTTTATAAATTTCTACTTCCAGATGTTCAGCAAGTGCATTCACAACAGAAACACCTACACCATGCAATCCACCGGAAACTTTATAAGACTTATCATCGAATTTTCCCCCGGCATGGAGTATGGTCATTACAACCTG
>JAGLPW010000059.1 GCA_023137125.1 Candidatus Cloacimonadota bacterium
CTATCTTATCACAATACCCGGCTAGAGCTTCATCAATACTATTATCAACTACTTCATAAACCAAATGGTGTAAACCTCTTTCGGTGGTTCCACCAATATACATTGCCGGACGTTTTCGTACGGCTTCAAGACCTTTTAAGACCTTGATATTCCCTGCTGTATATTTCGTGTTAGTCATATAAAAACCTCTTTCTTTTTTTGTAATTTCATATCTTTTTTATTCATCCTTTTCATAGGACTATAACGTCATGACGGCAATATGTGTCAACTATTTTATTTGTATAAAGTTAGCTAATTAATAATGAGTTTTTCAGACATAAATATATGGCTCGTAACTCCTTATATTTTATAAGGTTACAGGCCTCATAAATATTTCCTAGTAAATAACACATATTTTTATTTGTTTTTTTGTTACTTTTTCAAAATAGAATATGCATCTAAAGCTGTGCATTAATGCACTTTTATTGTTATTTTATTTTTAATCTCCCAGAAGATTTTTCCATTTATTATCATCTCCTGAAGAAGTTGTATATTTTCCTAAGCTAATAATAATTTTTACACTACTTTTCTTGGGTATTAATTCATCTGCCATTGGTTGAGAATAGATCACATTTCCCTTTTTTACTTCATCTGAATATCTAAACACTTTTTCACCGAGAAAAAGCCCTGCATTTTCTAATTTCAATTTTGCTTCAACGATACTTAGATTATCAAGATATGGAATTCTTACCATTTCTGGACCATTACTAAGTACTACACTAACCGTTCTATATTTTTTGGTCATAATACCCGGATTTGGCTTTTGCGAAATAATCCTACCCTTTTCTATGTTCTCATCGTGAACAAGTTCACTCTGTTCCATATATAATTTCATACTTTTGCATGTTTTACGTGCTACTTCATAATCTTCACCTATTAGAAGTGGAACTTGAACTTCATTACCATGCCCAACTATTATTTTCATAATAAGGTCTGTTCCAAAAAAAGCGATGATGAATAAACCTGCTAAAATGCCCAATGCTATTAAAATAGATTTCATCTTTATCATTTATATACTCCTACCTCTTTTTTTTCATTCTGGCAGCAAATGCACCATCCGAATTATGTTTGAATGGCAATGTTATTAAATAACCATTTTCTGTAAATTCTTTTGGAATAAATTGTTCTGCAGATTCAAGTGTAAACTCAGGATTTCTGTTAAGAAAGTTCTCTATTCGTTCCTCATTTTCCTCTTTATTCAAAGTGCAAGTGCTATAAACCATAACACCACCAGGACATAAGAATCTCGCACCCAGATGAAGTGCTTTCTTCTGGAGCTTTATAAGCTCCTTCATATCCTGATTCTTCTGCCATCTTAGTTCTGCTTTTTTCTGGAAGACTCCCCAACCTGAACATGGTACATCCAGAAGGACTCTGTCATACGCAGGAGCTATTGGTCCAAATTTGAAGGCATCGTTCGCATGTAGTTTCATGTTAGTTATTTGCAGCCTTTCAACTGCTCTTTTTAATTTCTTAACTTTGTTTGGAAATTTATCAACTGCTATCAATTCACCGGAATTTCGCATTAATTCTGCAATATAAGTAGCTTTCCCACCTGGTGCTGCAAAAAGATCTATGATAGATTCATTTTGTGCAGGGCTCAACAATTCCACAACCAGGGCAGCAGATACGTCCTGAATGGAGAAATACCCCTCTGAGAAGGAAACCTCGTTTAGTACGTCCCTCGCTTGGTCTGTAATTAAAATGTTCTCAGAAGCATCACTTTCGATAACTATTATCTCGCGTCTTAATAAATAATCCATTAATCTTTTTTTATTTGTTGCACATGAATTAATACGAATATGCAAATTAGGAGGTTGATTATAATATACACATAATTTCTCAGTATCTTCTACACCCCAATATTCTATCCATTTCTCAATTATTTCTTTTGGAAATGAATGTTGAATCGAGATCCTATCTAAGGTCTCTGTAGGATATTCAATTTTCTTTTCACGAAGATACTTCCTTAAGATAGCATTTACAAATTTGGCAATTTTCTCTCCATACATCTTTTTTGCAATGGAAACAGTTTCATTCACAGCTGCATGTTGCGGTATATAATCGCAATATATAAGCTGGTACAATCCCATATACAGTAGTATTTTTATTTTAATGTTTGTATTTGAAAACTTATTTGGATCTGTATACAGGGAAGCAATATATTCCAAGTTAACATGCATTTTTATTACACCTTTCACAAGTACATATAGCAGATTCGATCTTTCCCCTGCCTGATTTATCTTTTTTGTCATCTGATGGAGTAATTTATCAGAAAATATGTTCTTTGAGATAACTTTGAGGATTATCTTATATGCTTCCAGTCTAACATCTATCATATATTTCGTTTTTTATATAATGCCCTTATAGCAGCTTTAGTTATTTCTTCCGATGTTGAAAAATCATTGTCTTTCATTAATTTTGAAATTATTTTTCTAGCATCATATCGTTTATATCCTAAAGTAAGGAGAGCTGTTTCTGCATCTTTAACCAGTTCTGCATCGGTTCCAGGATAATCCCCATCTAAATGTATTGAATTAATATCACCAACTTTATCTTTCAACTCAATTATAAGGCGCTCAGCGGATTTTTTCCCAATACCATGTATTGTAGTAATCAGATCCACATCACCCATTTGAACAGCACGTATCAGATCGGCTATAGAAAGTCCTGAAAGAACTGACAAAGCCAGTTTAGGACCAACCTTAGAAATATTGATCAATTGTCTAAAAAGTAATTTTTCTTCATCTGTATAAAATCCAAATAATCTTACACCGTCAGATTCATTAAATGAATAGTGTACAAGAATTTTTACTTCTTTTCCTGTTTCTGGTAATTTGTCATAAGTGCTAAGTGGTATAAATAATTCATATCCAACTCCATTGCAATCAACAACAATTATTGTGGGATATTTCTCTGATAATACACCTTTTAGGTAAGAATACATGTTTACCCTCTTCTCTTAAATTCTAACAATTACAGCTATTAATATAAGACAATAATGTCCACATTTATTTAGTATTTAAATTTATTTTTGTTATATTGACAAAGTGCAATTGCAAGTGCATCTGCTGCATCCTCAGTTTTTGGTTTATTACTCAGGTTTAAAATCTTCTGAACCATATATCCAACTTGTTCCTTTGATGCGTTCCCATTGCCAACCACAGATTTCTTTACTTCCCTGGGAGAATATTCTACTATTTCAATATTATGTTGAGCCAGAGCTAATAAGATCACACCTCTGGCATGCCCTAAAGTAAAAGCTGACTTGATATTTTTCCCATAAAATATAGTCTCTACAACAGCAATATCCGGTTTGTATTCAGCAATAACTTTGTTCATCCCAGAATGTATTTGAACTAATCTTTCTGCCAGTTGTAATTTTGATTTGATTACGATTGTGTCACATCCAGC
>JAGLPW010000006.1 GCA_023137125.1 Candidatus Cloacimonadota bacterium
TGGAGCTGAATGTTGCATATTCAAACTTTGAAGAACTGAAAAACATTTATCTGCCCAAAGCGATTGTTCACGAATTTCATCATTTGGCACGAAAAGAATTTATAAATGATTGGAATTTACTTGAGCTTCTCGTAATGGAGGGATTGGCTCTTCATTTTGAGATGGAGATGTTAAATACCGAAAAGTCACCTTTAACGAGAGATATTACGGATGAAGAAATCCAAAACGTGAAGAGCGAGATTATAAGCGATCTTTACAATGAAGATTTTGATCATAAATTTTGGCAGAATAAAACAGAAAGAGAAGCTCCTCAGGCATTTGTTTACAGATTCGGTTATCGAATTGTTAATGAATATTTAATGAAACATTCTGATAAAAATTCAATTGTACTTTGTAAAGAAACAGCAATGAGTTTTTTGCCGGAATATTTGAAAGTAACTCAATCAGCTTGAATGAGGATATAAATTAAAAAAAATACAAATTAAGAAGGAGTAGTTATGAAACAATTAATTATTATTATGTTTTTATTGCTGAGTATTAATGCATTTGCCTGTTCAATGTTCACTAAAACGGTTGATGAGAAAACATTAGTAGGCAACAATGAGGATTGGAAAAATCCGGATCCTGTTATTTGGATCCAACCGGGTGAAGGTGAGAAGTTTGATTGTATGTATGTTGGATTTGATGACTATTTTCCACAAGGTGGTATGAATGAAGCAGGTTTGTGTTTTGATGGCTTTGCTACAAAATCAAAACCTATCACTAATGCATTGAATAAACCGGGATATCAGGGAATTTTGAACAAACACATAATGGAAACTTGTAGCACTATCGATGAAGTGATCTCTGAATTTGACAAATATAATTTGCAAATTTTAGACGGTGCTATGACGATGTTCGTAGATAGAACCGGAGATTCTGTCATCATCGAAGGTGATGATTATATCCGTAAAAGTGGAGATTTCCAAATTGTAACGAACTTCTATCAATCTGAAGTGAAAGAAGGAGAAAAGACTGGTTGTGTACGTTATGATAACCTACTTAAGCAATTACCGGAATTGGAAGTTACAATTGACGATTTTGCTAAAGCATTAGCTACAACGCATCAGGAAGGAAAATATCCCACCCAATATACAAATATTTTCGATCCCAATAAATTAGAAATGTATCTCTATAGGTATCATGATTATTCAAACTATGTGACATTCGATTTCAAAGAAGAGTTAAAGTTAGGAAGACATGTAATCGAAATGAAGGATTTCTTTCCAAGACTATATGCTTATGATTACTTTGTGTATCAAGAATCTAAAACCCTTGGTGTAAAATTACAAAGTATAATTGATCGGGATAGTTTGAAAACAGCAATGGAAGCATATCCAGAGCTGAAAGAACAACATAAAATTGTATACACATATCCCGTTATTGAAGCGGAAATTAATGAATTGGGATACACTTACTTAACGAATAGAAAAATTGATGAGGCAATCTTCTTTTTTCAGATCAATGTTGAATATTTTCCTGAAAGTTGGAATTGCTATGATAGTTTGGGTGAAGCCTATGTTAATGCAGAAAAATTAGAACTCGCAATTAAAAATTATGAAAAATCGATTGAATTAAATCCTGACAACGTGGGTGGAATGAAGGTTCTAAAAATAATAAAAGATAAATTAATGGGAGATAAACAATGATAATCAAAGATTTAAAGAAGTTCGCAAAGTATTTCACCGAATACACGGAACTTCGTATGCAAGAGAACAGAAATATCCGTTTAACAATGGTTAATGGTGATATGATGGGTAATAGCCGTTCTTCAAATAGTGGTATTTCTGCCAGAGTTTATAAAGATGGATCCTGGGGATTTGCCTCAAATGCTGATATTTCGGATGAAGCTATCATCAATGTAATTAGTTCAGCAACTGAAAATGCAAAATTCTTGAGTTCTAGAGAGAATTTGCAGAAGGGTGAGCTTCCAAAAACAAATGCAATGGATAGTAAAGATTTCTCAACCAAGAAACCAAGGAAATCACAAAAGGAAATGATCGATTTCTTAAATGTTATCGATGCTCATATTGTAAAAGAATTTCCAAAACTATCTTCCAGAACTATTGTTATTGGTAATCTTGATATGGAGAAAAAATTGTTTACTTCCGACGGGGCTGAAAGCTATTCCATGATACCAAGAACAACTTTGTATGTTGTAATGACAGTTATAAAAGATGATCAACCATTTGAACTTTATGAAGTTTATGGTTGGCTTGGTCAGTTCGAAGATACATTTGATAAGCCGGAAGTTCTGTTCCCCAAGTTGAAAAAGCAATATGAACATCTTATCAATAAATCGGAAGGTGTTTACCCCGTTTCCGGAATGCATGATTGCATTTTAGATGCTGATCTGGCTGGGATATTGGCACATGAAGCTATTGGACATACAACAGAAGGTGACATCGTGAAAGGTGGTTCTGTAGCTGGAGATTACTTGGGAGAAAAAGTTGCCAGCGAAATGGTAACATTAGTTGATTTTGCTCATACAGCTTTTGGTAAACAATGTCCGGTTCCTGTTTATGTGGATGATGAAGGAACCAAAGCAGAAGATGCTGTTATTATTGAGGATGGAATATTAAAGAAGTTCATGCACAATAAAGAAACAGCTTTGCATTTTGGTCATGAAGTAACCGGAAACGCGCGAGCCTATGGATTTTATGATGAACCACTCGTGCGAATGAGAAACACAGCCATAATGCCGGGTAAAAGCAAATTGGAAGACATGATCGCTTCCATTGATAATGGTTATTATTTGATGAAATCATCAAATGGACAAGCTGATTCTACTAGTGAATTTATGTTCGGTGTGGTTTTGGGATATGAGATCAAGAACGGAAAACTGGGAAAAGCAATTAAAGATACTACTATCAGTGGAGTTGCTTTTGATATGCTTAAAACTATTACAATGATCTCAGATGATATGGCTTGGAGCTGTGGTGGAATGTGTGGTAAGAAACAGATGATCCCTGTTGGAATGGGCGGTCCTGCCATCAAATGTAAAGTTAACATCGGAGGGAAATAAAATGAATAATAAAGAAATACTAATATATGCTCAGAACACACTTCTAAAAGTCGGAGCACAAAAAACTAAGTGCATACTCACCAAAAAGGAAAAGAATGAGCTAAATGTCGCTTCTGGTGAGATAAGTCTGTTTAGAACCACATTCGATACGAATCTGAGTCTTACTGCGATCATTGATAATAAACAGGGTTCTATTTCCCTAAATAAACTGGATAAGGAAAATATTGATGATACTGCTAAACAAGTTGTGGAAATGGCTGTCTCTTCCAAACCAGATGAAGCAAACGATATTGCAGAAAAACAACCTACAAAAGAATTCTATAAAGAACCTTTTAATCCCGATCTGGATAAAATGTATGAAAGACTTGTAGAGTTTATGGATTTTGCTAAGAAGAAACATCCAAAAACAATTATCGAAGAAATTAACTTTGATTTTACATCTACAAACCGTTATTTCATTAATTCCAATGGAGTAGATTTTACAATTACGGAAGGGATTTACTGCTTTGTGGTTATGTTTACATCCAAAGATGGAAAGAAGACATCCTCATTTAATTATGTTGCACATGTTACAAAAGATCTTGATACTCCTTTCAGTGAATGCGGAAACATAGTTAAGTTATTGGGAGAATCTTCTGAGCAACTTAATACTCAGCAGGTCTCCGGTAAATTTGTGGGTGATGTGATCGTAACTCCGGAATGTATGGATGATTTCGTGGGATTTATTACAAGGTATCTTTATGATTATCCCATTATTACAAAAACTTCTGTTTTTCTGGAAAAGCTTGGTAAACAGATTGCAAGTAAAAGTTTTAACCTTCATTCAAAGCCTGTTTCCGATGATATTGCAGAAAGTTATTTTGTAACCAGTGATGGATATGAAACACAAGACAGCACTGTGATCGAAAATGGAGTTTTAAAAACATTCCTGCTTGGACTTTATGGAGCGAAGAAAACCGGAAAAGAAAGAGCTGTGAATCAAGGTGGATGCTGGGAGATAGATAGTGGTGATAAAACACTGGATGAGATCATTAAATCTACCAAGAAAGGGATTATCCTAAAACGCTTCAGTGGTGGGAACCCAAGTGATAACGGTGATTTTAGTGGAGTTGCAAAAAACAGCTATTATGTAGAAGATGGCAAAATCAAATTCCCTATCTCTGAAACAATGGTTAGTGGTAATTTAGTAGAAATGATGATGAATATCAAGCAGATCTCTAAAGAAAGAATAAATTCCGGTTATCATAATTATCCCTGGATCAAGTTTGAAGGACTCACTATTTCCGGTAAGTAACAGGTCGCACCTATGGTGCTATCATAGATTTGTTTATGATTGACCGAACGCTGATGCATTCGGGTTACAGATAGTTCGCACCTATAGTGCTAAAGGAAATATTTTATACTAATCCAGATGCTTCCGCATCTGGTTAGAGATAGAATTCACTTACAATGCTGAAATAAAATGAGAGAAGCTCCTTAGGAGCGAACTGATTATAACTCAGAGCGTAAGCTCTGGGTAGAGAAAGTGAAAAAGTAAAATAAGCTCCATCGGAGTGGACTGTGAAAAAGGAGAATATATGACCGATTTCTACAAAAAAATTGTTAGTGAGTTAAAAGATCTTTATAAAAGAAATGAAAACATTCTGGCTGCATGGGAAGGTGGTTCTGCTGCAACCGGTTATCTTGATGAGTATTCCGATCTTGATCTTGCACTTATTACAACTAATGATGCAGTAGAAGATATATTCAAACTAACCGAACAATTTTTGGATGATAAATACGGAATTCTCAATAAATTCAGGATGCCTGAACCTAACTGGCATGGACATTCACAATGTTTTTATAAACTAACAAAGTCACCGGAGTTCTTCTATGTTGATATGCTCATAGAGAAGCAATCTGCCAAAAATAGATTTACAGAATCGGATAGACACGGAAATTCAATAATCTGGTTCGATAATAAGAACTTGATCGATCCAACACCAACACCAATAGAGGAAATTGAAACCAAATGTAAAAGGCATTATCATTTAATGAGTACTTTATTACCATTCATGGAAATGGATATTTCAAAGCAGATTAAAAGAGGAAATGTAATTGATGCGATCAGCATTTATGGTGGATTACTGAATAGAATGGCAGCACTTCTTAATATAAAATACAGACCACACAAGTTTGATTTTGGGTTGCGTTATTATTACCGTGATCTTCCAAAGGAAGAAATTGCATTTGTTGAAGATATCGCATTTGTAACAGACCTAAATGACCTGAAAGAAAAATTACCAAAAACAATAAAAAAATATAAAGATCTAGTTGAAGAATTAGGGAAGAAGTATAAGTAAGATATTGATTTACTTGACACTAAGATTTTCAAATAATTCCTGCATCTAGAATAAAAAATAGAAACAAGGATTATGATGATAAATAAAGTGAATAAAGCGCAAACAGATTTTGTGAAAAAAGTTTTCTCGGAAGTACCAACTACTTATGAACGGATTAACCATGTTTTAACACTCGGATTTGATACAATATGGCGAAAAAAAGCAGCAAAGATTGCAGCAAAAACTGTGGCAAAAACTGGCGGTAGCCATTGGGTAGATATGTGTACTGGAACTGGTGAAACAGCTGCTTATCTTAGTCGACTTGCACCTGAAGGGACAAATATCTCTGCAGTAGATCTGTCACCAGAGATGATGTTGGAAGCACGTAAAAAACCCGAAGCAAAAAATATAAATTTTATCATCGCTGATGTGAATGAATTACCATTTCCAAATGAAAGTATAGAACTTATCACAATTTCCTTTGCCACACGTAATATTAATTTAAACAAAGATGCACTGTTAAAGAGTTTCTCTGAATTCCATCGAGTTTTAAAACCGGGTGGACGTTTCGTGAATCTGGAAACAAGTCAGCCTCCTATCGGCTTTATAAAAATGCTTTTTCATTTGTTCATTAAACTATTTGTGAAGCAAGTTGGAAGTAGAATGTCAGGGTCGATGAGCGGTTATTTATATCTCTCAAAGACAATTCCAAAATTTTATACAGCCCACGAATTAGTTGATATACTGCGTCAAGCTGGTTTTAGCGATGTTACCTTTAAAAGATTGCTTTTCGGTGTTGCTGCAATTCATCAAGGGACAAAACTTTGAGATTTAAAAAAAATATTTCACTAGAAATTGGAGTATAAGATGTCTAAAATACAAATTCGTGAAGCAACTGTAGAAGATTCTTCTCTAATTCTCAACTTTGTAAAAGAATTAGCAAAATTTGAGAGAGCAGCATCTGAAGTATCGACAACAGTTGAAGATATTCAAAGATCAATATTCAGTGCTAATTCAACGGTTCATGCCCTCATTTGCAGCATAAATAATAAACCAATTGGTTTTGTAGTTTATTTTTATAACTACTCTACCTGGCTTGGGAAAAATGGTTTATTTCTGGAAGACATCTATATTACTCCAAAATACAGAGGTAGAGGTGCTGGAAAAATATTATTGAAGCATTTGGCAAAAATTGCTGTCTCAAAAGGCTGCGGTCGCTTTGAGTTGAGTGTTTTAGATTGGAATAAACCAGCAATAAAATTCTACGAATCAATTGGTGCAAAACCGTTATCTGAATGGATTGTTTACCGGCTGAATGGTGAAGCACTCAGGGATTTTGCTAATGAGTAAATTAAAAAAAACCAAGATCCTTCATCTGATCAGTCAGAGACCAAGTTCAACCGGAAGCGGGATGTATGTTCAAGCTATGATCCGGGAAGCTGGGATGTGTGGATACGATAATTTTCTGGTTGCAGGTGTTCATTCAGACGATTATAATGAAATAGACTTCATTGAGCAAGATAAGACAATGCTTGTAAAATTTCATAATGCAGATGTTTCGCATCATATTCCCGGTATGAGCGATGTAATGCCTTATGAAAGTACCAGATTTTGCGATCTTTCCGAAGAAGAACTTTACAAATATGAAATGGCTTTTTCTAAAATTCTTCAAAAGGCTGTAAAAAAGTTCAAACCTGATATAATTCATAGCCATCATCTCTGGATCATGAGTTCTCTTGCCAGACAGCTTTTTCCAAAGATCCCCTTTATAACAAGTTGTCATGGTACAGATCTGCGTCAGTTTCAAAATTGTCCTCATCTCAGGAAAAGAGTATTGAAGGGTTGTGAACAAATTGATATTGTACTGGCACTCAGTAAAGATCAGAAAAAAGAAATAATTCGGCTATATAAATTTAAACCGGAAAAAGTTATTGTTGTTGGTGCCGGTTATAACCACGATCTTTTTTATCCGGAAATCAAACCAAAACCTAATCCTGTGCAATTGATCTATGCCGGAAAGTTGAGTAATGCCAAAGGAGTACCCTGGTTATTACGTGCCTTGAAGGAGATCAGTTCTCAAGACTGGCAATTGCAGTTAGTGGGCAGTGGCACAGGAGAGGAAAAAGAACTTTGCCTAAAATTGGCAGAGGAAATGGAAGATAAGGTTTGTATTCACGGTGCAATTCCTCAAGAGAATTTAGCTGAACTAATGAGATGTTCTCATATTTTTATACTGCCATCTTTTTATGAAGGATTAGCTCTTGTTATTCTTGAAGCTTTAGCCAGCGGTTGTAGAATTGTAGTAACGAATCTGCCTGGTGCTAAGGAAATTCTTGGTGATTATGAAGCAGATTTTATTAACCTGGTAAAAATACCACGTTTACGCAATTTAGATCAGCCTTACAAAGAAGATGAAAATAAATTTGAACAAGATCTTAATAAAGCAATTCAACAACAGATCTACGCTGCAAAAGAATATCCACAAATTGATCTAACATCAATTCAAAGTAAAATAGATTCTTTTACCTGGACAGGTGTATTTGAAAAAGTAGAAAAAGTATATTTACAAAGTTTGAACTAATATTATATTATTAAAATCGATATTGTTTTCTTCTTTTCAGCTATCATTTATCTTGACATAAAATTATTTGATAAGCTCTTTTTATGTGATACATAATATTTTATGATTTAATTAGGAGGATATTATGATTGATAAAGTTCATCAACACATCATGAACGATTTGCAACAAAGCTCTCGAACCGATACAATTTTTGTTGTTACTGCTGTTATTTTCAACCTTATAGTATTGGCTATTAATTCTTCAGTTGCCAGTACTGCAGCGTCTGAGAAGGCAAGCTCAAGTGATGATTTTGTGCTTATTGCTTTCATCATCATGGCCATTATCGTAAACAGTATATCAATTGTGGCATTGTATGCTGGAAAAAACGCCAGGAATAAGCTACTACAGGGCCTTTTATCTATGTATCGGGATAACGAAGTAGATAAATATTACGACTTTTCACTATTGACCGATTATAGTAAAAGGTATTTTCTTTTTACAGCAATCGTATTATGTCTTGCAATAACATCTGTCGTAGTACCTTTAGTCATTCGTTTCTTATGATTATGTATTAGAATAATTTACATACGTGTTCCAAGAAACTCAGATTTATCCTAATTTCAAATTCCTCATTGCTTTAAGACCGCTGACATGCTAGTTTAAAAATAATCTTGACGTTTTCGACCGAAAAACGATATTGGTCGAAAGGTATTGGAGATATAAGTAATGGATGATAAAAAGAAGAGGATAATTGAGATTGCCGAACAACTTTTTGCGCAGTATGGCTTCCTTAAGACAACCATGGAAGATATTGCAAAAAAAGTGCATATGGGCAAATCCTCTGTCTATTATTATTTCAAAAGTAAAGATGACATCTTTGCTGAAGTTATCCGCAAGGATACGCTTATTTTCCAACAAAAACTGGATGAAGCAGTTAACAATGCCAATACACCGGAAGATAAAATTAGAGCTTATGTGACAACCAGGATGACTCATTTGCAGGATCTCAGTAAATTCTAT
Source organism: Candidatus Cloacimonadota bacterium (assembly GCA_023137125.1). Taxonomy (GTDB): domain Bacteria; phylum Cloacimonadota; class Cloacimonadia; order Cloacimonadales; family TCS61; genus Tenebribacter. The sequence continues at coordinate 8,967 of JAGLPW010000006.1, forward strand.
TCAACTCTTACAGATGAATATCTAGACCACTATTTATTCGTCGAGGAAGTGCGAAAAGATTTCTACGATTATGAAAACACAGTTCTAAGAAACATACTTAAAAAAGGAATTGAACAGAATTGCTTCGATGTAGATGATATTGTAACCATCTCACGAATGATATCAATTGCCATTAAAGGATTGGAGTTTCCACTGTTTGTTGAAGCCAAAGATTATGATCCTGTTAAAGAGAGTAATGATATGCTTGATGTGATCTTTAATGGGATCGCAAACCATTAATTTTTTTATATATAATTCGATCACTAGACTATCAAGATCGAAGAGAATATTTATGGAGGTAAATATTGTTTCCAAAATTGAAAATAGGTGAACTCACAGCTCGTGTTCCAATAATACAAGGGGGAATGGGAGTAGGAATTTCCCTGTCCGGTTTAGCTTCTGCAGTCGCGAATGAAGGTGGGATCGGAGTTATTTCATCAGTTGGTTTGGGTTTGCTGGAACAAGCAAACGGAAAGAATTACCGTGAGAAAAATTTAATCTGTCTGCGAAATGAGATACGAAAGGCTAAGGCAATGTCAGATGGAGTGATCGGACTAAATATTATGGTAGCAGTTTCCGATTATGATGATATTGTGAAAACGGCGATCGAAGAGAAAATTGATATTTTATTTTTAGGAGCCGGATTACCGCTAAAAATTCCAGAAGGTCTTACCTTAGAATATTTGAAGTCTGTTAAAACCAAAATTGTTCCTATTGTATCATCGGATAGGGCAGCGAAATTGATCTTTCACAGTTGGGAAAAGAAATATGATCACATTCCTGATGCAGTAGTAGTAGAAGGACCAAAAGCAGGTGGTCATCTTGGTTTTAAAGCAGAGCAGGTAGACGATCCTCATTATGCATTGGAAGAGATCATTCCCAAAGTCATCAAGATTCTAGAACCCTTCAAACAACGTTTTAAAAAAGATATTCCGATTATTGCTGCAGGAGGTATCTTCGATGGAAAGGATATTCATAAATTTCTTGAAATGGGAGCAGCCGGAGTTCAAATGGGAACGCGTTTTGTGGCAACGAATGAATGTGATGCTGACATCAAATTTAAAGAACAATATATAAATTGCCACAAGGAAGATATTGGAATTATCAAAAGCCCGGTCGGGTTACCAGGCAGAGCAATAATCAATGAATTTTTAAAGGATGTTACATCAGGAATAAAGAAACCATTTATCTGTCCATGGAAATGCTTGAAGACATGCAAGATGAACCAATCTTTATACTGTATAGCCGATGCATTAATGAAGGCAAAGATCGGGGATTTAGCCAATGGATTCAGTTTTGCCGGTGCTAATGCTTATAGAATAAAAAAGATAGTATCTGTGAAAGAATTGATGGAATCACTTCGAAATGAATTTGAGGAAACAGTATCTAGATTGCAGGATAGAAATTTTGCATTAAAAGTTAGTTGATTTGTTTCGATAGAATTGCAGAATGAAAATGGCTCGATCAAAAAAGGTCGAGCCATTAATATGTAACTATGTCTTTATTATCAATAATCCAGGAACTTCCAATATACTGTAAGGAATGGATTTTGGAAATGGAAGCCAATTCTTAAAGTTTCATTGGGAGTGAAAGTTACACCAAAATCAAAATCCAGAGGTTTTCTCTCACCAACATGACCTGCCTGGACAAAGTTATGTGTGAAATAATTAGCTATCGATTCACCAAGTGTTTGGTAGCGATTTCCAGGATCATAATATACGATACTTATGAACTTAATCCTTTTACTCAGATCGTAATCGAATCCGGCAAATACTCTATATGAATCGAATTGAGAATCTGAGAAACCACCTTCAAAATCATAGCCAACACCATCATATTCCAAATGCGTAACCGGTTCTTCGAGTATAAGTTGATCTATTGTCAGGCCTGTATGAAATCCCCAGTTTCCTCTTCCGGATTTTAGTGGACTTCGGAAGCTGTAAATAAAAGAAACTTCCCAATGAAATTTACGGTTATCTATCCCATAAAGTTCATCTATAACTTCACTATCATTTAACTGTCCAACATCGTATTCATCATAAAACTTTCCATATTCTTTGTTCATATCATGGTTCGAGAAAATCTTAAGCTGAGTAGCAAAATGTAATTTCTTTGCACCAAGATTCTTTTTGAACAGGATATATCTGCAGGATAAATTAAGATCTTCGTTGAAGTTATTTGTTATCTTGGAAAACAAATGAAATCTATTGGAGAATCCGTATCCCATTGAGAATCCGGAAATATAAAAAGCGTAAGGCGGTAAAACAAAAGCGGTTGGATCTCCAAACAGATCAGTTATTTGCTCCTCACCTGCAAAGAATATCTTCTGCTGAATCACCTTTTCCCGTTTTCCTCCAAAGAAACGTTTTAGGTCTTTTATGTCACCCTTGTTCACTGAAACATTTCCATAGTCTGTTTCAACTTCTATGAATACTTCATCTTCTCCAAGCAGTTTGCCGGAGTAAGTAGTTCCGTTATTCTTCCTTATCTTCAATGTTTCTTCCAGGATCTCGTCCCCCGGAATTGTTAGAATTCCTTCTTTTGTATCGATCTGAACTGAACCGTCTTCACCGATATTCAGTATCTCTCCGTAAAAGATATTATCGTTCTTTAGGTATATTGTTCGGAATTGTCCTACCTTACCCAGGAATTGTGAATCTGCATCAGCAGAAAATAATTGAACTGGAATTAGAATTAGAAGAAACAAAATAAACTTGGTACTTTTCATAAAAACCTCCCAATAATTTATTCTTATTATTTTACTTCCAACAACTCTACATCAAAAATAAGATTAGCATTGGGGGGAATTATGCCTCCAGCACCACTTTCACCATAACCAAGATCAGCAGGGATAATAAGTCTTACTTTATCTCCTACTTTCATTAGAGCAACTCCTTCATCCCAGCCTTTGATAACTCTTCCCATTCCTAAAACAAAACTGAATGGCTGATCTCTTTTAACAGAAGAATCGAAAATAGTTCCATCTTCAAGATAACCTGTATAATGTACATTCACGGTATTCCCAGGAGCGGCTTTGATACCACTACCTTCCTGAACTAAAATATATTCCAATCCGGATGTTGTTTTTGATCTTACCTTTCCATCAATATAAAACTCTTCGATCTTGACCACAGGCATAATCTCCAAAAGTTCAACTTCAAAAATAAGATTAGCATTAGGAGGAATTACTCCTCCTGCACCTCTCTCTCCATATCCCAGAGAAGCAGGAATCTTTAAGATAGCCTTATCACCTACATGCATCAAAGCGATTCCCTCATCCCAACCTTTTATTACCATTCCAGCTCCAAGTTCAAATACAAAAGGTTCATCTCGATCTAAGGAACTATCGAATTTAGTTCCATCCTCAAGTTTTCCGGTATAATGTACTTTTACTCTGCTCCCTGCTGTTGCCAGCTCTCCTCTTCCTTTCTCAGTAATCACATATTCCAATCCGGAATCTGTTTTTGTGTAATTCATTTCTTCTCCTTCTGGAACACTAAGTAAATTTATCGAAACAATAGTTGCGATAATTATCAGCATTAGTATTTTTTTCATTTATTCTCTCCTTTATTCATTAAATGTTTTTATTTTGAAATATCCATTTTTGAAATTTATATCTTCTATATGTACAATTTTTACTTTATCTTTTAGAAATTGCTGCAAGAAAAAAGTGAGTACCGGATGTTCGTACTGCAAATATTGGAAGTTTGGTAATTTCTTGAAACGTAAATATTTATCTATTATCCAGTTTGTTTGTACTTCTAAGAATAACAAACCATTATTGTAATCTTTATAATTGATCTCTAAATCAATATTTGTTGATATCGGATGTTCATTTTTATATCGAAATTTTATACGTTCACCCAAAATTTCAATATTAGATATAAAATCAGGGATCAGTTCATTTGCAATGCATATATCAATAATTTCTGAGATAGTAATTCTTATTTCTGCCATGATCTGCTCCTTTACAAGATATAAATTATTTTTATCAAAAAAAAATGAATATATTAATATTGCAAGAAAATAATTTTTAAATTTTTGGATCGACCTTTTTAGTATAATAAATAATATCTTTGTGTTCAATGTATTCTTTTTTAAGGAAAAATTCCATTGATTGATCATTCCAATCTTCTATAAGACAAGCAAATATCTTAATATTATTGGAAAGAAAAAATTCTTCGGATTTTTTCATCAAAGAAGTAGCAATTCCTTTTCCTTTGAATTTTGGCAGAACTGCAAGTCTGTTGATCCAACCTTTACGCCCATTATGACTTGCTATAATTACACCTACAAGTTCTTCCTCTATCTCGGCAACAAAGAAACGGTTATTATTTAGCTGTAATTGTCTCTTTATATTTTCTTCTGAATCTCTGCCTACCGGTTTATATGGAAGTGATGATTTTACCCAAATATCAATCAAGGAATTAAATTCAGAAGGTTTTAAAATTCGTATAGTAAATTCTATGTTTTCCAATGTATCCTCTTATCCTGAAAGTAATTCACAAGCTTCTTTTATTGTGATCACTTCGAGATCGTTAGCACTTATGAATTGCATTATCTTATAAAAATCTTCCGGTTTACAGTTAGCAGGATGTCCATCAGCTTCCTCCAAAACTCGGTGAAAACCAATAATTACAATACACTCTTTATTCTGTTTGGCTTGCAAAATTCGGGCTTTCGCATTTTCAGCAGAATAACATGATAGATAAGGATAATAACCCAGATCTGTGCGATCAATAGGTGCATATGTAGTAATATTCAAACTTGTTCGAACATTCTGATAATATTGAAGAATTATATCATAATGCTCTTGGCTTGCCTTCCCACCTGGAAGTGCAAAAGTAGAATGACATAAACCATGATCAATAAGGTTTAACCAATCTTGATGGATCTCATATTCAACTACTTCTATTGGTACAGTAGGAAGTGTGATATGATGAAGTGTATGCCCGGCAGTTTCCCAACCATGCTCAAATTCCAGCTCTTCTACTTGTGACCATGTTAATTTATCATCTCCACCGATAACACCTGTATTTATCACACTTGTTGCCCTGAATCCAAATTCTTGCATGATTGGTAAAGCAGTAGAATAAATGCTTTCATGCTGATCATCAAAAGTTATGATAACGTATGTTTTCTCCGATCTCAACTCAGTTGTTACTTCACAGCTAACAAGTAACAGAACAATAAATATACTAATCCATTTCATATTCAATTATTGTTTGGAAGCCAATGATATAATAATCATCTCCAATAGAAGGATTAAAATAACTGAAGTTTGAAGCTAATGACCAATAAGGCAAAATTTTATAAGAATTAATTAGATTTATCTCTCTATCAAATCCCATTTCTGAATTCCAATATTTATATAGGATCGTGCTTGTGGTTTTCCTAAATTTGAATTCAATAAAAGAAATTGATTGCCATTCTTTATCTGTATCCCAATCATAGATAGTGTAAAGATAATTAGTTCCAATATTTATATTTGAATGAGGACGGAATATTATTTCCGATAGATCTACAAATTTTTCATGAGATGGTCTCGCAGAATTAGTAGAGGTAAGGTTTTCATAAACTGATGAATTGTATATTCTAATTTTTTCCAATTCAGAGGTTAATTCAAATCCCAAAGCATGCATTGGGTAATTAAAAACTCTGTCGCGTTTGCAATAAAGATAATAAAGATTAAAATTGTGATCTATGTTAGAATATCCCAATGAGAATTTACCAATTGCACTATTAAAGGAATTCCCTCCTATCATTCCTGATAAATTGAAGTTCCCAAAATATCGGATTGATTCAAAACCACGGAATTTGTAATCTTCTACAACCGGTTTATCATAGTATGTGGAATATAGATTTTTACTAAATATTTCTGATTTATTACCTATCTTGAGCTGGTCAGATTTATAAATGAAATCCCAGTTTTTATTATGAAATACAATTCCAGTACTTTCTAATTCCAGTTGTTCTGAGAATAATCTCTTTCTATAAGTAAGATCAAACCAGATATTTACATTTTCTTCTATTTTAAAGTTCCAACCAGCTTTAAATATATTTTTCTCAAGATAGCTATTTTGGTCATCATCCTGATATGGGTGGTAATCTGTTCCCAGGAAAGAACAAAATTGATAATGGAATGAACTAGCATCAAAAAATTCAATGAAATTAAACGAATATGCACTAACATAAATGATGAATAGAACAATTATAAAAGTTTTTTTCATTGGAAACTTCGTATTACTTCAAATGTTTAGCAGCAAATCGGAAGACACGATTGAAGCTTTTATCTACTTCTTTTTCAAGTTTTTTAATAGGTGGGAAAGGAATTACATGATCATAATTGTAATTAAAATCCATCACCTTTACTTTTGTTGGGATCTTATTATCAGATCCTTTTAATGTATTTAAAACCTCTGAAGGAGGAACCAC
>JAGLPW010000060.1 GCA_023137125.1 Candidatus Cloacimonadota bacterium
GGATCTATTCCAAGAATTATCAATCTTCAGCTAACCTTTCGAATACTTCATCTGAGATCTCGAAGTTTGCATAAACTTTTTGTACATCATCACAATCTTCCAGATGATCAATTAGTTTAAGTAATTTTTCAGCTACTTCATCAGCATTAACTGTGTTTCCAGGAATTCTAGTTAGCTCAGCTTTTTCAATGTTGTAACCTGCTTCTTCCATTTTTTTAAGAACACTATGAAGATCTGCATAAGCAGTATAAATAAAGAAATTCCCTCCTTCTACAATAAAATCTTCAGCGCCTGCATCAAGTGAAGCCATCATTACTTCATCTTCATCAAGATCCTCTTCAGGGATCACTATCAGACCCTTCTGTTCAAACATATATGAAACAGATCCATTTTCAGCTAAATTACCACCATATTTAGAAAAAATATGCCTAACATCTGCCACCGTTCGTTGTTTGTTATCAGTAAGAGTTTCTACGATAATTGCAACACCATTCTGTCCATATCCTTCATAAGTAAAATGGTCATAATGAACACCATCTAATTCACCGGTACCTCTTTTAATTGCCCTTTCTATATTCGAGTTAGGCATATTTGCACCTTTAGCAGTAGAAATAGCTAATCGTAAACGCGGGTTCATTTCCTGATCACCACCACCTTCTTTTGCAGCAACTATGATCTCTTTTACAAGTTTAGTAAAAATTTTACCACGTTTTGCATCCGCAGCACCTTTTTTATGTTTTATGGAACTCCATTTACTATGACCTGACATATCGTTAAAACCTCCAAATAAAAAAAAAGACCTGCGGAAATCATTCCTGCAGGCCTTATCGATTATTTAATCTTCTTTATTTGTTTCTGCGATCACTTTAGCAGCGATGTCTCCAGGTACTTTCTCATAATGTGAGAATTCTTGTGTAAATTTTCCGCGACCCTGAGTTAGTGACTTAAGTGCAGGATAGTAACTTAGTAATTCTGATAAAGGCATTTCAGCGTTTAATATCTGTTTTTTTGTTTGCTTTTCCATACCCTGTATCTTACCTCTTCTTGTAGAGATATCACCCATAACATCACCCATATATTCATCAGGAATTATAATTTGGACTTTATGAACAGGTTCTAGAAGAATTGGTTTTGCAGTTTCAAATGCTTTTTTCAGTGCATTCCACGAAGCAATTTTAAAAGCCATTTCAGATGAATCCACATCATGATAACTACCATCATATACATCAACACAAAGGTCAACGATCTGATTGCCTGATATTATTCCTTTTCCAATTACTTCTACTAATCCCTTCTCGATAGCAGGGATAAATTTTGTAGGAATCCTGCCACCAACAACAGAATTGACAAACTCGAAACCGCTTCCGCGAGGAAGTGGTTTAACCCTAAAATAAACTTCACCAAACTGACCCTTTCCACCTGATTGTTTTTTGTGTTTATAATGCACATCAGCTGTTCCAGAAATTGTTTCTTTATATGGAACTGCAGGTGTTTTTAAATTTGCTTCGATCTTATATCTGGTCTTTAATCTTTTTTGAAGAAGTGTAACTTGTTGTTCACCAATACATGAGATGACATTTTCAGCAGTTTCCTGATTCATATCAAGATTTAATGTATGATCTTCATCCATCAATTTTCCTAAAGCTGCACCAATCTTATCTTCATCATGCTGATTAACTGCTTTGATACTCTGCCAGTAAACAGGTGTAGGAAGTTTGATCTCACGGAATTTAAGTTTAGAATTTGTTTTAACGATTGTATTAAAGCCACGGGCAACTTTCATTTTAACTAAACCACCGATATCTCCGGCTTTCAATACATCAGTATCTTTCCTGTTTTTTCCATTAACAAAATACATTGAACCAATTCTATCTTTATTATCCCTTTCAGGAATATACACATCAGATCCACTTGTCATCTTACCTGAGAAAACTCTAACATAAGAGATATCACCTACATTCGGATCGGAAAATGATTTAAATACATATGCAAAAAGATCTCCTGTTTCACTGAGCTGGATTATTTTTTCTTCTTTTTTCTCGAGAACTTGAAGTTCGTTTCTATCAGCAGGAGAAGGTAAATACTCCACAATAGCATCCATCAGATCTGTAACTCCAATATCATGAGTTGCAGATGTTGCAAAAGCTGGCATCAATTTTCCTTGAACGATTGCATTCTTTAAACCGGTAGTCATCTCTTCTTTTGTAAGTTCTCCAACCTCAAAATATTTCTCTAGAAGTGCATCATCGCTCTCTGCAACAGCTTCCATTAATTCCATTTTGCT
>JAGLPW010000061.1 GCA_023137125.1 Candidatus Cloacimonadota bacterium
TGTTCGCTTCCAATTGGAATTAAAATCGGTGTTGGATTAAAATCTGTATTTTCTCTGATCCTTTCTATTGCTTTATTAAAATCTGCACCTTCGTTATCTATTCTATTAATAATAAAACCCTTCACTACAGGTCTGTCCGCAAGTAGTTCTATTGACTTCTCAAGGCTTACATCAAATTCTGAAGCTCCGTTCACTACAAATAAAATTGTTTCTGCAGCAATTGAAGCTGATATTTGCTCTGAACTAAAATCAACTAGACCTGGTGCATCAAGAATATTGATCTTACTTTTTTTCCACATAAGATTTGCAATACCCAGAGAAACCGAAGATTTTCTTTCAATTTCTTCTGGATTGAAATCCATGACAGTAGTGCCATCCTCGATCTTACCGATCCTAGTTGTCGTTTTCGAGTCGAATAACATCTGTTCAACAAGACTGGTCTTTCCAGCACCAATAGCTCCGACAAGAGCTATGTTTCTAATGCTTTTCATATATCCTCCGCATTTATATTATATATTAATTTTATATTTCTATATATAACCTTTTAACTGTTCAAAAGAAAATTATTACTCTTTCTTGTCAACTCTCTACTTTAAAATAATCAATTTACCAATTTTCTCTGTAATTTTATTATTAGATAATTGTTTAGCTTTGATTTTATAGAAATATGTGTTATTGGCAATTGCATCTCCATCTGCATCTTTTCCATTCCAAGAGATCTGATTATAACCCGCTGGAGAATTCATTTGTTTTATGGTCTTAACTTTCCTACCTGTTAGTGTATAAATTGTAATAGTAATATCAGAATCTTCAGTAATTACAAACGTAAAATACCCACCATCACTCATTGGATTTGGGTATGGCAACATTTGCTCGATCGAAACCTTTCCCGATCTTTTACACACAAAATTTGTTTCTGCAACTGTTGGATTATTTAAATTATCAAATACGATAAGCTGAAGTGTATGGGCTCCTATCGAGAGATCATCAAGCTGCCATGTAAGTTCGCCTTCCGTAGCAGAACCAATATCATACATAAATCCATCTGTAACATCAATAGGCGTTAATGATCCATCAATTATTAACAAAATACAATGTCCTAATGAACCAAGAATATTAATTCCATTTTCGTCCTCTATGTGTGCAATCAATGTAGGACTAGTCGACACAAAATCACCTGCAATAAAGCTTGGCGAATCCAAAAAAAGCTGAACATCTGGTGAACCTGTACTTGGTGCATAAACAGGGATACTACTAAGTTTCATAGGAAGATAACAATTCAAAAAATCCGCAGATGTACTATTATCGTAAACATAATTCAAAATCCTGCCGTTATCACCGGAATGAACATCTTCAGGAACTATAAACAGTGCTATATATTCACCATTTATAATATCAATATTACCATAATAGAATGTGTGTCCATTACCAGTGTAATATACTTCATAGTAATATGTTTGTCCGGGAGTAACGAGTGTATTTTCATAATATTTATTATACTCAGATTCATATACACGAGTTTCACCAATCTCATTTATCATATTATTATAATCGCCGTTAAAATTAACTGTTTGTCTTGCTTGAACGCTGTCAGGAATTCCAAGAATATTTCCACTAGTTAGTGGAGGAAGAACATTAAGAATGGGATCTCCCAGAATATTGAAATATTGACTATTGCTCAATCCGGCGTTTGAATAAAGCTTGGCATCTCTTAATGCATTTCCAATATCCATTCGCTCATCAATTACATTCCTAATAAGATATTTCATTAATATTGTGTTTGCATCACCACTACATCTGGCAGTGGCAGCAATTGATGCAATTGAACCACCTCCTTCATTGAAAAGGAATTTTTCTGCTATACAATCGATTTCAGTATTATCAAATTTTCCAATTTCACAGGAAGCTGCAAGGTAAAGTGGTAAATGCTCCATATTATCCAGCAGATCCATATGTAATGAAGCTCTAAAATAATCCTCATCACCCATAACATCTTCATTACCATGCCCAATAAAATACCATATCAATCTTCCTTGATTTATCTTATCTAACTGAGCCATTCTTGCATCCGGCTTATTCTGATATTCATCAAAGTCAAATTCTATCCCCAGAACCTTATCCATGATAATGGTATCTGCAACAAAATCTTCAGTTTGCTGTGCACGGGCTGTGTGGTTTAAACCACTCGTAGGACTCAAGCCTTCCAGTGTATCACCTTTATGCTCATCATCAGCCATTATTAATACTTTATTCCGCCAGAAACCCGGAGTTGGATATTGAATGTAATTCTCAATCCTCTGCAGGTAATGATCCATCATTTCATCGTTTTTAGCAGGTATCCTACCTATAATCAATTCAGGTCTATAATCATCATCGAAATCAACAAAATTATCATCGCTGGAAACTGAACTTGTTTCCATAGCAACAATGATCTTGTTTTTTTCATTTTGCGGATTCCAATTTTGGATACCTGATCCCATCAAAACCACATATTGCATTTCTGGATGACCAGGATAAGTAGGAGTTCCATCACCATAGAATTCAAGTTCAAGATAATTTTCTACAGCTTGTGACTCAGGATCTCCATTACTAAACTCATCAAATATTTCAGATTGACTTTTAATAATGAAATTCATCTCGGGATGAAGCTGGGCAAAATCCTGAGAATGAGTTTCAAAGACATTGGTCTGGTTTGATGAGAGATATCCGGGATAAATAATTATACCATCTACATCTTCACGATAGTTCAGATTATTTGAGAAAATTTTCTTCCCGAAATCTGTAATTGAATTGTAATATGACAAATTTGGATTTTTCTCCAAACGTGCTGGATCTCCTTGAAAGTCACCACCAAATGTTAGCCAGAAAGTTATCTCATTTTGATAATATCTTTCCAAATTAGAAATTTGCTTTCGTTCAAATAATATTTTATCACCCGCATCAAAAGAGCGGTCATCCACAGCATCGATATAAATTGGAATTTCCATAAGTTCAAATTCAATTTTGTTATTTATCCACTTCTTTATTAGTGCTAACATCCTTATTTGAGATGGCTGGCAGAAATCAGGTAAGATTTGCAAGTCTTCATAAACTATTTCAAACCACCCGGATCTATCAGTTTTTAATTTATACCAAAAATCTGATTTTTCAAATGGCATTTTTGTAAAAGTTACTTCACTTTTTTCTTTCCAATTCTTAGCATAATTATAATTTACAATGAATTTTGAAACAGAAATTTCATTCTTTTCTTCAATATAATTCCTATATTTCAAATCACCATTTATACGAATTTCGAAATTAATATTTTTGCATATTGTAATCTCATTTGTCTGCTGATCATATGTTACTGGATAGAATCTAATTGGTATAATATTGTTAAATCTATACTTTGATCTTTCCATTATCTGAATGAATTTCTTTTCCTGAATGTTATATAATTCTTGATCAACTTCATAAATATAGTCAAACGTCTTACCGGAAGGGAAAATTCGTGGAACTGGAGATAGTTTACTTTCTAATTTTATAGTTTCCTTTTCTAAGGATGTAATAACTACTTCAATATTTCCATTAGGAGGTACGCCAATACAGAATTCCCTGTAAGGAAGATCCGGTTTCCCGGGAGTTTGTTGATTTGTGAAATCACTGAAATAAAGATGTGAAAATCCATTTTCTTGGTAAATATTGTAACTATCTGTTTTGTAATTAATAAAAACTTGAGATAAAGATTTGGATTCTACATTAAAATTTGCGGATAGAGTTAATGGGATGATAGCCAGCAGCAGTAAAATACCTTTTTTCATTTTTCCTCCATTATGAACATTATTGAAAAAAATATAAAAAATGAATGTGTCTAATTTTAATTGTCAGTTTTCTTTGTCAATAAAATGAATTTATTCCTCTAAAGCCAAACTACTCATAATTAATTATTTGACCGCAAATACAATAAATTAAAAAATTGCTCAATGTGTAAAATTTATTTCGGAGGATTAAATATGAATAACATCATTGGTAAAAAGGTAAAGCGGGTCGATGCATATGAAAAGGTAACCGGAAAAGCAATCTATGGTGATGACATAAAACTGGTTAACATGCTCCATGCAGCGGTTCGATATACTGATATTCCTGTTGGAAAGATTACGAGCATCGATTGCAGTGAAGCAGAAAAAATCCCTGGAGTTGTAAAAATTGCTTTATTCAAAGACATTCCGGGTCAACAAAAACTGGGACCTATCCGTTCTGATCAGTATGCTATTGTAGAAAACGAAGTTTTCTTTTCCGGTGATGTGATTGCGGTGGTTGCAGCTGAGACAAAAGAGAGTGCACTCAAGGCGGCTGACCTGATCCATGTGGAATATGAACCAATCGAAGGTATCTTTGATCCACGAGATGCAATTAAACCGGAAGCAAGACTTATCCATCCCGAATTTAAAAGCAATGTAGTCCTTCATTATCCTTTACGAAAAGGAAACGTAAAAAAAGGCTTCGGTGAATCTGACCATGTTATCGAACGAGATTACCAAACAGGATTCCATGAACATGCATATATCGAACCTGAAACTGTAACTGCTGTACCAGATCATACAGCAAAAGGCTTTAAGATATATGGTTCAATCCAAAATCCATTTACTGCTAGAAAAGTAGTTGCACTTTTCATGGGTTTGAATATGAATCAAATCAACATTTTCGGTTCTACTTTGGGTGGTTCTTTTGGTGGAAAAGACGATATAATAAACTACATGGCTTGCCGATGTGCCTTGCTTTCCAAACTTACCGGAAAACCCGTAAAACTAACATATACACGAGAAAATTCAATAAAAGAAAGTTATAAAAGACATCCTTATTATATGACGTATAAAGTCGGTTTCAATAATGATGGAAAACTTAAAGCAATGAAAATAAATATAATTGCCGATAGCGGAGCATATTCATCTCAAACGTTTTTTGTTACATGGCGATCAGTTGTTCAGGCTACCGGACCTTATGAAATTGAAAATGTAGAAACCGATATTAAAGGAGTTTACACAAATAATACTTATACAGCTGCTTTCCGTGGTTTTGGTTCTCCACAAGTTATTTTTGCACAAGAATCATTAATGGATGAGATTGCTGAGATTTGTGGAATTTCTTCACTTGAAGTTAGAAAATTGAACGGATTTAAACAAGGAAGCACAACTGCAAGTGGTCAAATATTAAACAAGCATACTGTTTCTCTGGATGAAGTTATAGATAAAGCATTATTAAAAGCTGATTATAGTAAAAAACTTGAAGAATATAAAAAATTAAATGAGCAGAATGGACGATATAAATATGGGATCGGATTTGCCTGCAGTTATCGTGGATGCGCCCTTGGTGCAGAAGGGACTGATGCAACCTCCGCTATTGTCTCAGTTCAGGCAGATGGAAGTATTTATGTGCTTGCCGGTTTGAACGAAAATGGGCAAGGAATGCGAACAACATTCTCTCAAGTTACGGCAGAAGTACTTGGAACCGATCTTGAGAAAATTGTTTTCTTAGAACCGCAAACTGCTACTATTACCGATGGTGGTCCTACAGTTGCATCTCGCGGAACAATAATGGGTGGTAATGCTGTGATTATTGCTGCAGAAAAAGTTAAGATGAGAATATTTAACGTAATTAAGAAAGATCTGCAAGTAAACGATATTAAAGAGACAATTTGGAAAAATGGAACAATTTCCAGGAAAAAACAAGGTTCGAATATCAAACCAATAAAATTTGAAGACGCAGCAGAAAAAGCATATTGGGCAGGAGAAAATCTTTCTGCTTATGGCTGGTACAATGCACCTGAGGTTAGCTGGGATGAAGAGACAGGACAAGGCAATGCTTATTTTACTTACGTTTATGGCTCTCATGTTGCAGATATCAGAATTGATACTTCCACCGGAAAGATAAAAGTAAAAAATATTACAGCTGCTCATGATGTTGGAAAAGTTTTGAACAAGCTTGGTGCAGAAGGTCAGGTTTATGGCGGTGTAACTCAAGGATTCGGATATGCAGTGATAGAAGATTATAACATTCAGGATGGAGTTGTAAAATCTGATAATCTCGACAATTATCTTATACCCACAATTAAAGATATTGGAAATATTGACCTAATATTAATTGAGAATGAAGATGTAGATGGACCTTTTGGAGCAAAAAGTTTAGGTGAACCTACATTAGAACTCACTTCTGCTGCCATTAATAACGCTCTTAAATTTGCAACCGGTAAACAATCTTACGAGCTTCCGTTAACTCTAGAGAAAGTATTCCTTGGAATGAATCTGAAAAAACCATCCCGACAAAGTCAGATAGCTGCTCATGATTCTTGTAAAACTCATATCAGTGTTGTTGATAAACAAACTTTACGTATTACTGATGTTAAAACAATTATTCCTAATAATCTAAAAGATGCATTAGAACAACTTTCCAAGCAGGAATTGCAAATTCTTGCCGGCGGAACTGATATGGTCATCGAATTAAGAATGAAAACAGGAGAACATACATTATTAGATATTTCACATCTTGATGCACTGAAGAATATTAAAGTAACTAAAAATGAAATTAGTATTGGTGGAAGTTGCACCTTTACTCAGATCATTTCTAATAATGACATCCAAAAGAATTTTCCTATGCTAACAAAAGCATGTTCAACAATTGGATCTTTGCAGATTAGAAATAAAGGAACTATTGGTGGAAATATTGTGAATGCTGCTCCTTGTGCCGATTCATATCCACCTCTCATTGCCTACAATGCAGAATTTATTCTAACTTCAAAAAACGGAACTCGTAAGATCACTGCTGACGAATTTATTGTAAAGAATTACAAAACACAACTTAGTTCTGACGAGATATTAACCGAGGTTATCATTCCGATTCCAAAGAAAAATTATGAATACAGCTACTTCCAACTTGGTAGAAGAAACGCTGTGAATATTACCAGGATCAGCATTGGAATTCTAATTTCTTTTGAGAACAATAAAATTGAAGAATGCAAGATAGTCTCCGGTTCGTTATTTCATAAACCAATGCGTATTGAGGAAATCGAGCAGATATTAATTGGTAAAGAATTAACAAATGATTCTATTAATTTAATTGTTCAACCTTTGAATAAAATAATTGATGATGCAATTGGAAAACGCTGGTCATCTGCTTATAAGTTACCAGTTTTCATTAATATGACAAAAGACGCATTAACCGAAATAATTGAGCAAAGAGGATAAAAATGATAAATATCAAACTTAATGTTAATGGAAAAGATCATGAATTGGAAGTTGAAGATTCTATGCGTCTATTAGATATTTTACGTGACGAACTTAGACTTACAGGAACAAAAGAAGGATGTGCTGTTGGAGAATGCGGGGCTTGTACCGTTATCATGAATGGTGATGCGGTAAATTCATGTTTGATCCTGGTAACTCAGGCAAATAATGCTATAATTGAAACAGTAGAAAATTTGGAGCAAGATGATGTTCTATCTAAGCTGCAAAATGCCTTTGTTGAAGAAGGTGCAATACAATGTGGTTATTGTACACCAGGTATGCTGATGAGTGCAAAAGCACTCCTAGATAAAATCCAGCATCCAACTGAAAATCAAATAAAAGAAGCTCTGGAGGGTAACCTTTGCAGATGTACAGGTTATGTTCCAATTTTGAATGCTGTGAAGAAAGCTGCAGAATAGAATTAAGTCTCTTATTCCATTCTGATTCTGAACTTTTTATTTGACTTTAAATAATAATTCATAGAAAAGGCAATAATCTTATAATAAAAAAAAGGAGAAGAAAATGAAAAAAATAGTATTAACAATAGTAATGGCTGTGATTTTAACAACCCTTGTATTTGCAGAAGCCGAGAAAATCGCTTACATCGACACTGACAGAATCATGATGACAAGCCCCGAAACTCAGGAAGCTCAAACAATTTTGATGGGTGAGCGTCAGAAATGGGAACAGGAAATAGCAGATATGGATGCTGAGATCGAACAACTTTATGCTGATTATGAAAGCAAGAAGATGATCTTAACCGAATCTGGGAAACAAGAAGCAGAAACTAAGATCATGACTATGTCCGAAGCACGTCAGGCTAAAGTTCAAGAACTTTTCGGTGAAAATGGAACATTCGTTCAAAGACAGAATGAACTTCTGGCTCCGATCTTAAATAAACTTAAAACGATCATTGAAAAAGTAGCTATAGAAAACAACTACTCTGTTATTCTTGATGCTTCTGCAGGTAGTATACTTTATGCAAAACCAAGTCTTGATATCACAGATACAATATTAGATGAGATGGATAAAGCTGTAGAATAAATGAAAAAATTCATTTTCCCGCTTACACCAAAAAAAATAGCTTCTAGGTTTAATTGCACTACTGAATTTACTAACAAAGTTAAGTTAGATAATGTAGCTGAACTTGACGAAGCTAACGAGCACTCTGTTTGCATTTTTGAGAATCCAAAATTTATGGATGCTCTCAAAAAAACAAAAGCGGGATTGATCTTTGTTCCAAAAGATTTTGATAAAAATCTCAAACCAAATACAAATCTTTTGTTAATTGATAAACCATATATTCATTTTATGATGCTTGTGCAAACATGGCTCAAACTTGATCTACCTAAAGTGAAAAGAAATATCGATGATTCTGCAAAGATTGCACTTTCTGCTTGTCTTGGTAAAAATATTCTTATAAAAAATAACTGTGTAATCGGTAATAATGTGAATATTGGTGATGATACAATCATAGAGAGTAACTGTGTTATTAAGGATGATGTGAAGATAGGTAAGAACTGCCATATTCATCCCAACACAACAATTTATGAAGATTGTGTATTAAAAAATAATATTATTCTTCATGCCGGTTGCGTTATTGGCGCCGATGGATTTGGCTATTTATTCCACAATGGAATTCATAACAAAGTTCCCCAGGTTGGGAATGTAATAATTGAAGATGATGTTGAGATCGGTGCTAACTCTGCTGTTGACCGTGCAACTTTAGGTTCTACAATAATAGGTAAAGGCACTAAAATTGATAATCTGGTTCAGGTTGGACACAATTGTATGATTGATGAAAATTCAGTTCTCTGTGCCCAAACCGGACTTGCCGGTAGTACAATAATTGGAAAAACCGTATATCTTGCCGGGCAGGTTGGTGTAGCCGGTCACCTAAAAATTGATGATGGAGCAATGGTCGGAGCGCAATCTGGGGTAACCAATGATATTCCAAAAGGAGCCAGATATTTTGGTACACCTGCAACCGAAGCAGGACTTCAAAAAAGAATAATGGTTTCAGAAAAATATTTACCAGAAGTTGTAAAAGAATATAGAAAACGTCAGAAAGCTAAGGATAAAAAATGAAAGAATTTAAGAAAACCATAAAAGGCAAGATCAGTTATAATGGCATTGGACTTCATTCAGGTCATGTTTCTACCTTAACGTTTAAACCTGCAGGGAAGGATGAAGGAATTGTTTTCATTCGAACTGACATGGAAGGTAATCCGGAAATCCCGGCCGATATCGATCATGTAATTGATATTTCCAGAGGTACAACAATTGGTGTTGGAAAAGCTACCGTTGCAACTATCGAGCATGTTCTTGCTGCCATTAAAGGACTCAATATTGATAATATCCGTATTGAAGTAAACGGACCTGAAGTACCGGTTGCAGATGGCAGTGCAATTGTGTATTTAGAACTCCTGAAAAAGGTTGGAATCGTAGAGCAGGATGCTGAACGTGAATACTTAGAAATCGAAAAACCTCTTTCTTTTTCTGCCCCTGCTGATAATGTAGATATCGTAATAATGCCTTCTGAGGATCTTAAGGTTACGTTCATGGTTGACTACCAGCAGAAAGCATTGGGCACACAATATACTACAATGCAATCTCTTGAAGATTTCGAGGAAGATTTTGCTTCTGCCAGAACATTTTGTTTCCTACATGAAATTATTATGCTAAAAGAAGCTGGACTTATCAAAGGTGGATCTTTAGAAAATGCTTTGGTTGTAGCTAACCCAGATACAGCAGAAGAAGAGATCAAACGCTTGAGAAAAATGTTCAATTATCAAGAAGAAATTCATGTTGGACCCGATGGATTGTTGAATCATACACCTTTGCGTTATTATAATGAATTTGTCCGTCATAAAGTTGTTGATCTAATTGGTGATATCGCGCTTCTGGGAGTTCCAATAAAAGGACATTTTTTGGCTGCAAGATCGGGTCATAAAACTAATGTTGAGCTTGTGAAGAAACTTCGTAAGCTTCATAAGAAACAGGTATTGCAAAAAATCTATCAAAAGAAGAGATCATCAGAAGTTGTTTTTGACATAACGGCGATACAGAAGATCCTTCCGCACAGATATCCCTTTCTGCTGATCGATAAAATAATCGAATTTGAAGCTGGAGAACGTATAGTTGGTATAAAAAATGTGACGATCAATGAACCTTTCTTCAATGGTCATTTTCCCGGACATCCGGTAATGCCGGGAGTTCTCATTGTGGAAGCAATGGCTCAAACCGGTGGTATCATGCTGCTTAATGCTCTGGATGACCCCGAAGAATATGTGGCTTATTTTGCTTCGATAAATAATGTGAAATTCCGCAAACCTGTTAGCCCGGGTGATACATTGCGTTTTGAACTGAAAGTGATCTCCATGAAACGTGGGTTAGCTAAAATGCACGGTGATACATATGTGGGAAGTACAAAAGTCTGTGAAGGTGATTTCCTGGCAAAAGTTATGAAGAAGTAGTTTAATAAGGGATATTTTATGACGAAAATACATTCAACCGCAATTGTAGACCCCAATGCTGTAATTGGTAATAATTG
This sequence comes from Candidatus Cloacimonadota bacterium, assembly GCA_023137125.1. Lineage (GTDB taxonomy): Bacteria > Cloacimonadota > Cloacimonadia > Cloacimonadales > TCS61 > Tenebribacter. The sequence continues at coordinate 10,813 of JAGLPW010000061.1, forward strand.
TGTTATCGGTCCATTTTGTATTGTTCATGAGAATGTGAAATTGGGTGATAATAATGAACTCGTTTCCAGTGTTATAATAGATGGACATACAACAATTGGTGATGGTAATAAATTCTTTCATTCAGCAGTTATCGGAACAGATTGTCAGGATCTGAAATACAAGGGTGAGCCTACAAAATTAATAATTGGGAATAACAATACATTCCGAGAATTCTGTACAATTAATAAATCTGCTACAATGGATGAACCTACTCAAATCGGTGATAACTGCCTTTTTATGGCTTATTCTCATGTTGCTCATAATTGTATCCTTGGCAATAATCTCATTATTGCAAATGCAGTTAATTTTGCCGGTCATATTCACGTTCATGATAACGTGATAATTGGTGGGATGGTTGCACTTCATCAATTTGTAAAAGTTGGAACATATGCCTTTATCGGTGGAAAATCCGGCATTAAAAAAGATATCCCGCCTTACACGCGTGGAGAAGGATCTCCATATATAGTAAGAGGTTTGAATAGCGTTGGGCTTCAAAGACGTGGATTTTCCAATGAATCTATTAAATCTATTAAATATGTTTATAAATTGTTTTATAAATCTGGATTTAATACTAGCCAGGCAATGGAAAAAGCCTTGCAAATTCCAAATCTTACAAAGGAACAGAAAGTATTCCTCGATTTTATTAAGAACTCTGATAGAGGAATAACTAAATAGAAATTAATTAAACTTATAAAAACGGCGAGATTTCTCGCCGTTTTTTTTATTACTTTTTTTTGTAGGGACGATTACCCTTAATCGTCCGGATCGAAAAAGCGAAGGTATTATTCTTGTAAAATACCACCCCATTCAATAACCTCAAATCCTTTACGAGAAAACACTGGAATTATCGGTTTATCCAACGTTTTGTATTGTTCTACAGGAGTGAAAATGAACCATAAGCGCAATATATTATCAGGCTTTGGATCAATTGAGATGGAGCAGATATTTATTAAATCATCATTTAACAGAGGATAAATGCAATAATAAGAGGATCTATTTAATCTCTTTGACCAATACTCAATAAAATCTTTAATTTCAGTTTCATTTAAACCATAATCCACTAAAATATTCCTAAAGAAATTATTAAGTTCATTTACATCTATACACCAACCAGACTCTGGTATCCCTACATTAACTTCTGCTTCATAAAAGAGAAAAGTATATTCATTATTGATAATTCCGGAAGGCTTGATGTGAACTTTCCATCCATCGTTATATTCAGGAATGGATTTTGTGATTTTCCCGTTTGGTTTCAAAGCTACTTCTACAATACATTCTTCCTCAGGATAAAGGTAGATATTTGGCTTCTCGGAGTAATCTAAACTCTGGTTATCATAAATCAAAACCGGTGTAGTATTATTCTTGATCATTGGTGGACTCAGCAATGAAATTCCCATTACAAATTGATAATGAAGATTAGATATCGAAAATGACCCATATGGATATAGCTCCTTAAATGCATAGCTTAGTTGCAGATTCATTGCTACAGCACTAAATGATTCATTCTGATCAGAACAGTTTTTATAATTTCCATCTATAAACTGGATATTGCACATAATATCTGATCTTTTATATAACCAATTTGAATTTATTCCAAAGTAATATGTTTCCAGCATTTCAGTATCATGATGTTTCATATTAAAAACTCGACCTAGATAAGTGGAGTAATTTCGATAATTAATACC
>JAGLPW010000062.1 GCA_023137125.1 Candidatus Cloacimonadota bacterium
ACAAGTGCTGTAATAAGTGTTGTAATGTTAGCATCCAGAATCGTAACCATTGCACGACTGAATCCGCTATCCACAGCAGAGCGGATTGTTTTTCCGGCTCTAAGATTTTCTCTGATCCTCTCAAAAATAATAACATTCGCATCTACTGCCATACCAATGGTTAGTATCATACCTGCAATACCTGGCATTGTAAGAGTTCCTTCCAGCATTGTCATTACAGCAATAATAAATGCAACGTTAATAACAAGTGCAAGATCGGCAAATAATCCTGAAAGACCATAGTAGATCATCATGAACAAAATAACTAAAGCCATACCGATGATAGCTGCAAGAATACCTGCTTTGATACTATCAGAACCAAGAGTTGGTCCTACTGTTCTTTCTTCAATTATATTTACAGGAGCAGGAAGACTACCAGCATTGAGCATAATAACCAAGTCATGACATTCTTCAATTGTAAAATTACCTGTGATTCTGGCTTGCCCGTCAGGAATACGTGACTCGATCGTGGGAGCTATGAATACTACGTTATCAAGCATGATTGCAAGTCTTTCACCAATGTTTTGCCCTGTGATATTTTTAAATTTCTTAGCACCAGATTTTTTGAATTCAAGCAAAATGTAAGGACCTTTATCTTTTGCTGTATAACCCTGACCAATTCTTGTGATCGCATTTTCAAGAGACTTTCCGGTGATCTCAGCATTTTTGTGCAGGATATAAATATCTCTAGTTGAATAAGGATCATTCTTATCCAATTTTCCAATAGCAATTTGAAGTCCGGTAGGAATATTTTGTAAGAATTGTGGATCTTTGAGTAAGCTTTTAAATTTAGTAATATGTTTGTAATCAATTTTTAATGGCATTCCATCTTTGGAAGTTGTAAGATCCGAAAAGATCATTGCATTATTATAAGAATCATCTTCGGTGTCTTCTTCGATTCCCAATACATCAATAACTTCTTCAGTTTCTTCTACATCGATAAATTCTTCCAGGAATTCATAATTCTGGATATTTTCCTGAAGGAATTTATCCATAGTTTCATATGTTTCCTGCATTTGTTCGGGAGAAGCTAAAAATTTGAATTCAAGCATAGCCGTTTGACCAATAAGGTCTTTTGCTCTACCGGGATCTTTCAATCCAGGTAATTGAATGATTATCCTATTTTCATTTGCAACTCTTTGAATTAATGGCTCGGCTACACCGAACTGGTCAATTCTGTTACGAATGATCTCGTAAGCAGTTTTGATTGCATCTTCTTTTTCGTCTTCTGGAAGTTTGGAAATATCAACTTCCAATTGGATCTGAGTTCCACCCTGAAGATCTAAACCAAGTATCAATCGTTTAGTTGTCCAGAATGAAGGAAGGTTTGGAACGACCATCGGCAAGAAATAGTACGCTGTAACCAGCAGAACTACAAGGATGACCAAACCACGAATTTTTCTGTTCCTCATTATTATGTCTCCTTAAATTTATCTATTATCTATCAAATAATTTCAGACGAATCAAAAACTTATTTTCTTATACATCCGTCAAGAGTTTTGTGGTTGGTTCTTAAAACCAATATCTTTCTCTTCATGTTGTCCAGGCAGATTGATCTCGCCATGGTTCTCTTCAAATTTCTCGATGTTTTGTTGTAGTGTTTTTAGAAATTGTTTTGCGTGCTGGGGAGTTGTCATTATTCTGCTGTATATCTTTGCACTTGGTAATCCAGGTACAATTCTTCCAAAATCTAAAATGAACTCGGAAGGAGAATTTGTTATCATACAAAAATTTGAATATATCCCTTCACCTACTTGTTCATCAAGTTTGATATTTAGCTTTTGTTTTTTTGGTTGATTCATTTTATTATCTCCTTAATTTTATTTAGTTATAAAAATTTATTTTATTAATTCTTAAGTCAATTTTTCCTGAAGAGCTTTCTCAACGCATTCAGAAATGAAATCACTGGCATCACCACCAAGAGCTACAACCTCTCGGATCATTGTTGAACTTAAATACAGATATTTATTTTGGGGAACAAAAAAGACTGTTTCCAATTCCTCACTCAAGTTTTTATTCATAAGAGCAAGAGAGAGTTCGTATTCAAAATCGGATACCGCGCGTAATCCACGGATCATAATTGTAGCATTAACTTCTTTTGCAAAATCTACGACCAATCCAGAGAATCTCATGACTTCAACTTTTTTATTATATGCTACAGATTTTTCACAAAGATCGCAACGTTCTTCCCAAGAAAATATTGTGCTCTTGCCTGTATGCTCTGCGACAGCTAGGATAATTTTATCAAAAACTTTTGACGCTTTTGCCAAAACATCAATATGCCCATTTGTAATGGGATCGAACGTTCCTGCATAAATTGCTATTTTCATTGTATCCTCCAGATCAATTTTCTAATTCACTGATCTCTTTTGGAATATTTTTAGAAAGATTTTTGTATCCAGCTTTAGTAACCAAAATATCATCTTCTATGCGTACACCAATTTTCTCTTCAGGAATGTAGATCCCGGGCTCAATGGTTATCACATTTCCTATTTTTAAAACTGAATCACGAGCACCAAGATCGTGGGTATCCATTCCAAGATGATGACCAACACTATGCATATAATATTTACGGTAATCATTTTTATTTTTGATCAGTTTTAATTTTATCAGAGCTTTCTGTATCAATTCAACTGTTTTCTCGTTTAATTCTTTCATCCCGATACCGGGTTTAACCATTTTAATAATTTTTTTATTTATTTTTAGAACTTCAGAATAAACTTCTTTCTGACGCTTGGTAAATTTTCCGGAAACCGGGAAAGTTCTTGAAATATCAGCACTGTAGCCATTGCAAGCAGCACCAACATCTAAAAGAACCATTTCATCTTTACCTATCTTAGAGTTATTCTGTTCATAATGAAGTGTTGCCGCATTACCACCAGCTGCAATAATAGATCTAAACCCAATATGTTTCAATCCACTCCGATTTATCTCATATTTTAAGATAGCATCAAGTTCATATTCCATCATTCCTATCTTAGATTTTTTGAAGATATTTTTAATTCCATTACCTGTCACATCAATAGCTTTTTGCATTTGTTCAATTTCCCATTTTGTTTTCACGCTTCTAAGTGTAGTCATGAGTTTTGTCATATCCATTGTTATTATGTGTGGGAAATGCTGCTTTGCTTTGTTAATGAAATTCTGTGATTTATTGAGTGGTTTATCAATATTATTGTAACCTAAATTTGCATAAACCTTAATTGAAGGAGCTATATGAAATCCGATCTTTCGTTCAAATTCATCTAGGAATGAAATTTTTTCAATTCCAGAAGCTGCTGAAGCTTCTTCTTTAGTCATTTTCTTGCCTTCCCAAACTTCCATCTCAGGAATCCCGCGTTCTATGAATAACTCTATAACAGACTTTTTTTGTTTGCTAATTACAAATATCGCATCAGGTATGTTCAATCCCGTAAGATACTTGAAATTGTTGTCTTGCAGGAAATTCCGAGGATATTTGGCAACAGAAGCTGCAAATACGATTACCAGTTCCTTTTCATTCAACTGTTTGATTATTTTTTTTCTTCGATCAATTAAAAGTTTTGAATCCATCAATTATCTCCTATAATTAATTTCCCATAAGTGCCATCAAAACCGGGTGGTTGGAATATAAAATCACCTTTCTTAACAGCTAAAATCTGGTTGATAGTTTTTTGGTCGACTCTTTTGTCAAGCATAACTTGAATGCTATCTGATTGCCATAAAGCGATTTCCGAAGGAAAAATGTTCATAATGATATCGAAAATTTCTCTTACCCTTTTTGATGTAATGCTCTTGAGGTTTTGTGAGGCAGCTATAACCTCGATTAACGGTATGAGATGCATGAATTTACGAGGAATTGGAATAATGGAGTCAATCTTTAATTGAGTGCTTCTTTCACGAACTCCCAAATTCATTTTTTTATAACAAACCGGGCAGATCAATTTTTCAGGTATTTTATTTGCGAAGATCAATTCATGGGTGTGTCCTTTTCTATCTGCTCTATGTCCGGTAAGAAAATATCTTCCTTCTGCAGGATTAAATTCTGCTGTCATTATTACATTGTTCTGTCGAATAGCATAAATTATACTTTTGTAATCAACTTGTTCAACATCAAGAATAGTAAATTCTCTACCAATCCTGTTCAAGGCAGCACTATGACAATCACTATTAGAAATAAATGTAAGTTTTGCAAGGTCAGGAATCTTTTCTAACATTTTCGGATCAGCACTTAAACCGGTTTCAATAGCCTTTACACTTGGTAGAAATGAACCATAGAATTCGCTCAATTCAACCAGATCATTCTTACTTCCAAAGATACCGTCAGGAGTCATTACATGTGCTGGAATAATTTCAATAAGAGGATGAATATTCCGTATTTCAAAGAGCTGATCTTCCATTTCTTTTTGTGTATCACTGGTTATGAAAGGTCTGCCGATAGTATTCTTCATCCCCCATTTATTCATCAATAACTGCATTTCATAGATAGATTCAAAACCCGGGAAAAGTATAATATGATGAGCAATTGTTTTATTTTTTTTGTGGGCTAATTTTGTAGAGAAGATAACTTCTGTTTGTAAAAGAAATTTACTGTCATCTCTAGGTAGTGCAAATAATCCTTCACTTACTTCTGTTAATTCCTGTTTTAGTTCTTCAGTTCTGGGTGGAAAAATGCAATCTCCTGTTCCAAAAATATCTATCCCTTTCAGCTTCATTGTTTTAGAAACTGCGGTAAGTTCAATTTGTCCTACTCCTCCTGCATATCCGGAGTGAGAATGTAGATCAACTGCTAATTTCAAAAATATTTTCTCCTTATTAACCACTGATGAACACAGATGCTCACAGATATAAGTTTTTCCGAAAAATCTGACTCTCTGCCAGCCATTCGCAAGGTTTTCAACCATTGCGAAGGTTATTTTCGCAAAGACAGAGCTTTGCGCTACAAGCTTCTACTTTTTTTCTTTTGTCAGTTTTTATTCGTTGTTTATTCAACAACTAACCTACTGTATATTTTCTATTTATTTCAAAGTCAGCAATCGATTACTTGCTTCTGTTCCCCATTGACTGTACTTCCCATATTTGCCAATGACACGTTCATATATTTGAATAGCTTTTTCAAACTGATTGCTATTCTGGTAAGCTTCTCCTGCTTTGAGTTCAGCTGAAGCCGCCCATTGAGTGAATTGAGGATAATTGTATCCAACCTTTAACAATTCGGAAACTGCTGCTTCATAGCTTTCCATTCCGAATAATGATTCCCCAATCCAATATTGTGCTTCTGCTTGAGCTTCTTTATCTGCTAGAAGTGGAATAGCACGAGTGAACATTTCAATGGCATGAGCATATTTTTTATCGCGGAAATGACAAAAGGCTATGTCGAAAACTGTTTTTGCTTCCAATCCCTCATCTCCCCAACGTTCCAGAATTATTTGATATGCAGCAATCGCCTTTTGCCATTCCTTCATAGTTTTGCAGACAAATGCAAAATTTCTGGCAGCATCGAAAGCCAGTTTTCCATCCTCATCATTTTCTATTACTTTATAATAATGAGAAAGAGCCTTTTGAAAATTTTCTTTGGAAAAATTTATCGTTCCCAGTTTTAGATGCGCTTGATTGCTCATATTTAGATCGATCGAATTTGCAACTGTTAAAAAATCAGCTTCTGCATCATCCAATTCTTCTTTTTCCAATCGTACTATTCCACGCCAAAAATATGTTTTAATCATTATATCACTGGTTAAGTTCTTTTTTTTCAGCAATTTAGTAAATATCGACTCAGCTTTCTTTTTATCAATTTTCTTATAATAAATTCCGCGATTAACCTCAATCTCATTTTTATCTTCATCTGTTAATTTTTTCTTAAATTTCTTTAAGAGTGATTCAGCTTTTGGTCTGTTTTCAATTCTATAGAGGGCAATGATATTCTCTTTAGCAACTGATCTGATATTGTCATATCCTGACACATTATCACCTAATTTATCAACTATTTTTTTGTAGTTCACAGCCGATTCAAGATAATTTTCCTGAATGAAATTGATTCGACCCAGCATCTCATAATATTTTAAGATGGATTTATTTTTCTTGATAAGTTCACCATAAGTATATTTTGCCATTTCAAGATCGTCTGTTGTAAACTGAAGATAAGCGAGTTTAGAAAGATCTCCCTCACTTTTGTTTACAATATGCATCAAGGCTTCTTTTGCTTTTTCATCATTACCCAATTTTTCATGATCATTTGCTAGAAGTTTATAAATGCCATCATTTCTATCGGTTTCGGGTAAAAGTAATTGATATTTTATGGCACTTTCATAATTTCCAGACTCTCGCAGAGATCTTGTAAAATATTGAATAACCTTTGGGTATTCGTCAAATCTTTCTGCATTATTTACAAGGAAAGCAAGCTTATCTTCAGCTTCCTTTTTCCATCCTTGTTCATTCAATACAACTGCGTAATGGAAGTAAATAAGTGGATTATTAAGTTTAATGTATTCGTTAGCTATCTTGTAGTATTGTAATGCTTTAGAGTCGTCATTCATAGAATAATAATACTCAGCCAAATGTATCTTTGCATTATAGAAATCTACATCATCTATTGCTGAGTTGTTCACAAGATCTGCAAAATATTTGGCAGCATTTTCGGTTTCTTTTTTAGAGACATAATACTTCCCAATTTGCAATCTGAATTCATTTGCTGCCATGCTATTTGAATACTTACTTACGAATGTTTTCATTCTTGTTAATAATTCTGAGTTAAGTTCAGCATTTTGCAAAAGTTGTTTCCGAATGTAAATTTCTTCCAGCCATACAGCGTTATTTATTCTATCCAGAGTGGATACTATCGCATCTACTTTTTGTAGAGTTTCATTTGTTAAATTGTCTTTTGATTCATACTTATATTTCTTTGCAACTTTTATCCATAATAACGCTTTTCTGTAATTATTTTCTGGATTAACTTTTTCCTCAAGAATTTTTATAGCAGATTCATAATCTTTAAGATCAATAATTAAAATATTTAGCAAATCATCTTTAAATTCTTTTGCATCAGCTTTGTGTGAATTATTTATTAACGAATTCAATAAATTATTAAATGCTGTTTCGTGATCACGTTTTTTAAATTTCTTAAGATATTCCAGTTTACTTTGTATTTTCCACCTCAAATTAGCATCCGTAATTTTTTGAATATCTATCTGTTCCAATTCAGCTACTGCACCGTCAAATTCAGCAAGGTTTTCTAAGCATAAAGCAATTTTATAAGAAGCTTCATCTTGAAGATCATTTGCAGAATACTCAGTTAATATCCACTGATAATATTTCTTCGCAGTATTATATTGCTGAAATTTCTCGAAGTAGATATTTCCAAGCGTCAACAATAATTCATCCCGAGAAGCGAAATTATTGTTCAAAAGCTTTTTATACTCTTTCACAGAATTTGTATATTTCCCCGAAGCAAGCATTATATCGGCGTTTAGCAATTGTTTCTGGTATAAAATATCACCATCTTTTGTTGATATTTTATTTAGCCACTCTGTTGCTGAGCCAAGATCTTTCAGTAAGAAATCAGCCTTTGCTAATTGCAGTAAATAGGCATTCTGTTTATCACTTTCACGAAAAACTTTTTTATACTTTGTATAATCATTTTTTATGTCGGAATACTTTTTTAATTCTATCTGAACAGAAGTAAATTTTAGAATATATTCATCAAGTTGAAGTGAACTGGAGAATTTGTTAATAATTTTAGAAAGTTCAAAATAAGCTTTTGGAAAATCCTGTAAATTTACATAATAACCTGCTAATTTGGAACGGAGTTTCTCCTCAAAATTACGCGGTATCTTTTCCTGAAGTTTTATTACTAAAGCTTCTGCTGCTTTTTTTGTTCCCTCTTCTCTTTCTGTGATCTCGATTTGTATTTCCACTGCTTTCCAACGCGAAATATGGTCAGGATAGTTAGTAATAATTTCATTAAGGATCTTTTTTCCTTCCACGGTCATTTGCATTTTAAACCTGGCTTGAGCAAGCCAGAGAAGAACATCAGGTATATTATGAAAATCTTTGTAATTACGTACGATCTTTCTTCCCTCAATTATCACATCATCATATCGATTCATTATAAATAGACATTCCAGGTATTGGGATAATGCCATTTTACTAAAATTTGAATTTGGATATGTTTGAATCAATAGTTTTAAATTTTCTGCAGTGCTATTATATTTTTGTTGTTCAAATTGAGTTTGTGCCAGATAATATAAAACTTTATCGCGGAATAATAAACCGGGGAATCCTTCCATTAATCTATTGTATGCTGATTCCGCCTTGATAAATTGATTCCTTTCGTGATAACTTTCTCCAATGAGAAAAATTGCTTCTTGGGCATCATCAGAGGTTGGAGAATAGGCAATTACTTTTTCAAATTCCTTTATTGCTTCTTCATATAATCCGTCATTATATAATCCTTTACCAAAATTAAGATCCGACCATAAATTTACTGATAGAATTATCAGTAAAATGAATATCATTTTCTTCATTAAATCCTCCACAAAACGATTCCTATCATTTTTATTGTTATTTCAATGTCAATATGAATATAATTGGTTATAATTAATGATAATATTTGACACCAGAAAAGAAGTTATGAGTTTAGAAAAAAAATTATTGAGTGGGATATGATCTTATTAATTGTTTTATTTCTTGTTGGAATAATAGCAGGCTTTATCAATACACTTGCCGGAGGGGGATCTGCTCTTGTTCTTCCGGTTCTAATACTTGCAGGTATACCTTCACCAATAGCAAATGCTACAAACCGGGTTGCCATCCTTCTACAAAATATTGCAGGAGTAAGCAGATTTCATAAGCATGGAGTTCTGGAAGTCGGATCTATTATTCATATTACTATCGCGGCAATTATTGGTGCAATAGCAGGTTCGATATCTGCCATAAATATCTCTTCTGCATATTATGATAAAATCCTTGCATTTGTATTTATAATTATTCTAATATTAATGCTCAAACCACATAAGAAGAAATCATCTCTCACTAAGAAATTACCTAAATGGCTTGAATTTATCATTTTTTTAATCGTTGGATTTTATGGTGGTTTGGTTCAGGTTGGTGTTGGTTTTATTTTCCTTGCAACCTTAAACCTGGTTGAAGAATTTGATCTTATAAAAGCTAATGCAATAAAAGTATTTATCATTATGTGTTATACAATCTTTGCCGTGATCATTTTTGCTTATTCAGGTAAAGTAATTTGGAAATACGGACTTATACTTGCTGCTGGAAATGTTATTGGTGCTTTTATTGGAGTTAAAGCTGCAATAACCAGAGGAGAGAAATTTGTGAAAATAGTTCTCACTGTTGCAATTATAATTGCTTGTCTAAAATTGTTTGGTGTTTTTGGACTAATTGGGATATAACATTAAATTTGCGAATTGTAAAAAAGCCCCTCAGATTTCACTGAGGAGCTTTTTTATTTTTCTTTTATTATTTTTATTTCATCAATATCATCTTTTTAGTGCTGGAATATTCTTTGGATAACATATGATAAAAGTATACTCCAGAAGAAACAGTTTTACCATTATTATCCTTTCCATTCCATATTACATTATGTTCCCCAACTGGATATACTCCATTTACCAATGTTTTGATCTGCTCACCTTTTATATTGTAAATATTTATGCTGATATTACCAGCATTTGTAACGGCAAATCTAATATTAGTTGTTGGATTAAATGGATTTGGATGATTTTGATACAGAGTTGTTGCAACTGGAATGATCTCACCCGAACCTATTGCCGGATCTACTGTAACATTCCAGATCGTTTCCAAGCTATACTCTTCATCTGATACAATTGATTTTATCTCAATCACGCCTAGGTCTGAGAATTGATAAACAAATACTTCTGTTATCTCAGTTTGCAGTTCATCATCAACCAACCATTCATACGTTAGATCACTATCAATATCTTCTGCAATTACCGTAAATGTAACAATACTGTCCTGAAGCACAGTAAATACAAGTTCCTCCGGTGTGAACCCAATTATTTCCGGTTCATCATTAACCGGAGTAACAATAACATCTACATCGTCTTCTGCAGTTGCTCGTGACTGGTTATCATCTACAATGAAGGTAAGTGTTTCTGTTCCATTCCAGTTTTCTGTAACACCAAACGTTACAATTGTTCCAACGATATCAACTGTGATCTCTATATTTCCGGTTACAGATAATGTGAGATCGTCAGGATCAACATCATCAATATATGCTGCAAAATCTTCCACTAATGTTCCGTCTTCATCAAATGTAAAATCATCGGGTAAGATAATTGTTGGTGCATCGTTAACCGGGTTGATAGTAACCTGAATCACCTGATTTACAATATCACGACTGTCTGCAACATTATCATCAAGATAGATCGTGATATCTTCAGTTCCATTCCAATTAAGTGTGTTGGATTGGAAGATAACATCAAAATCCGTGATCGTAACATCTATGTGCGTTGAGTTGTCAGCTGTGAGAGTTAGTACATCTGTCTCACCCCAGGTTTGAGAACAGAATCCACTGAAATCATACACTACAGAAGGAAGATCTTCTTCTGCTTCGAATGTTCCTGTTATTGTTAGAATAGGTGGATCATTCAATGGTGTTACAATCACATTAACATCATCCTCGGCAGTTGCATCAGTAACATTATCATTCACAGTAAACGTAAGGGTCTCGGTTCCAAACCAGTTTTCTGTAGCCCAAAACGTTACAATTGTTCCAACAATTTCAACTGTGATCTCAGTATTTCCGGTTACAGATAATGTAAGGTCATCCGGATCAACATCATCAATATATGCCGCAAAATCTTGCACTAATGTTCCGTCTTCATCAAATGTAAAATCATCAGGTAAGATAATTGTAGGTGCGTCGTTAACCGGATTGATAGTAACCTGAATCACCTGACTTACAATATCACGACTGTCTGCAACATTATCATCAAGATAGATCGTGATATCTTCAGTTCCATTCCAATTAAGTGTATTGGACTGGAAGATAACATCAAAGTCTGTGATCGTAACATCTATATGCGTTGAGTTATCTGCTGAAAGTGTAAGAGCATCTGTTTCACCCCAAACTTGACTACAGAATCCGCTGAAATCATACACTACAGAAGGAAGATCTTCTTCTGCTTCAAATGTTCCTGTTATAGTTAGAATTGGTGGATCATTTACTGGGTCAATTACTACATCAGTCATATCAACTGCCATATCATCAGATACACCATCACTCACAACAAATGTAAGTGTCTCGGTTCCATACCAATTTAGAACATTACCAAAGGTTACGTCGTAATCTATTACATTAACTGTAATATTAGTATTTCCACTTGGAATTATTGTAAGAATATCCCCGTCAACATCATTAATGTATGGAGTAAAATCAAATGTCGTTGGGACATCCTCATCAACATTGAATTGAGAAGGCAATACTATTGTTGGAGCGTCATTAACCGGATTGATAGTAACTTGAATGATCTGACTTACAATATCACGATTGTCTGCAACATTATCATCAAGATAGATCGTGATATCTTCTGTTCCATTCCAGTTAAGTGTATTAGATTCAAAAATCACATTAAAATCTATGACCGTAACATCGATATGTGTTGAGTTGTCAGCTGTGAGAGTGAGTACATCTGTTTCACCCCATGTTTGAGAACAGAATCCACTAAAATCATAAGTAACAGATGGCAGGTCTTCTTCTGCTTCGAGAGTTCCTGTTATATTCAAGATAGGTGGATCATTTACAGGAGATACAATAACATCTACCATATCTGCTGCTGTTGCATCTATCTGACCATCATTAACAGTAAACATTAATATTTCTGTTCCGTTCCAATCTTGAGTGTTCCCAAATGTAACTTCAAGTTCATTGATACTAACAGTAATATTCGTATTTCCGGATACATTAAGTGTAAGAGGATCATTATCAAGATCATTAACATATAGACTGAAATCTACAACCAAACCAGCATCTTCAGCATAAGTGAAATCATCTGGTAAAGTGATTGTAGGTGCATCGTTGTGAACCGTTAATGTGACGGGAATAGTGACTTGAGGTTCACTTGGGTCATTACAGTCTATTACAATATCTGTTGTATAATTCCCATGAGGGATCAATGCAGTATCAAAATCAACACCAATTACCATTGTGCTCCCAAGTGGAGCAACACTTCCACTGCCGTTGCTTAGCGATAACCAACTAACTACCGGATTACTGGCTATAGTAAAATCAAGTTGCTCACCACCAATATTGTCAATTGTTAACCATTGAGTTGATGTTTCGTTTGTATATAGATTCTCAGAAAATGAAGATGGTGAAACTTCAATATCAGGTGAGAATATAACGTTTAATGTACACGGTACAGTAACTGGTTCGCCACCATCATTTGTGATTAATATATCAGCTGTATACGTTCCTATTGGAAGTCCTGTTGCATCAAATGTAACATCTATATCATCGGTAACACCTTGAGCACAAGAACCGCTTGTAGGGTTATAAGAAAGCCATGTCTCATGGAGAAGCATAATTGAACCTGTTACTGTATGAGGTAGGCTACCATATATATCACCATCTATCTGGTATGCAAGTGAAATATGCCCGGTTAAACTTGGAGATATTGTAACATTAACGGTTGATGTAGCGGTTTGCCCACCGTAGATATTACCCCAACCACCATCCGCATCATACCAGTGAATAGTTACACCATTACCGGTTGATCCATCATATGTAAGAGGAGCATTACCGCCAACAAAATTTGTACCTGAGTTAACTGTGACTCCAGGTGGGAATGTCACGTAAATATCAGATAACCATTCTGCGTCGGTACTTGCATTATAAACAGTTAAAGTCCAATTTGTAGTTTCACCTGGTGTATAAGAACCTGGAGAACATGCTACATAAGAACCCGATATATTATCACCATCTGTAAAACCGTGTGAAAGTGAATAATTTAGAGTTGATCCTGGATCTCCAATATTTGTTATATGCATTTGCTGAATATAGATATCATCAATTTCTAACGTGGCAGTAAAGGACAATGGAGTTACATCAATTACCGGTGTTGGTGTTCCTGGATTATTTAATGTGAAATATGCATCACTATAATCATAAGTAGCAGAAGCACTTGAATCACTTATTTTAATAGAATAGGTTGTAGCTGCAGGAAGACCTGCAGGGATCGGCCAGGTTAAACTACCTGAACTGGCAGGATAGCTTCCTATGATCGTATATACATATGTACCTGAATTATAAAGATCAATATCAACATTTGTTACATACTGGCTTGTCCAAGTGATATTATGAGAAGTTCCAAGATCCCAGCTTTCACCACCATTGGGAGCTGTTACAGTAATTGTAGGGTCCTCCAGGAGGAATATACCTACACCATAATGTGCCATCCCACTGTATGAGCCACCCCAAGTCATTGTATGACTGCTATAATCCCAAGTATCATGAATATAAACAAGATTACTACTATCGTCATAACCAAAACCGAGCATTGTATGTCCTTCTACTTGAATAAGTATAGGTCGTCCTGCGTCTATTTCTGCCTTAAACTGATCATAAGTAAAACCAGAAGTATTCCCACTATAGCCCATTATGTATTGTGAATAATTCTGATAGTTCCCACCACTATATTGAATTGCATATCCTCTTGATTCAAAGAATTCTCGCAGACCGTGAGTTCCATCTTTCTGCGCTGGCTCACAGCCAGTATAATCGTATAGAGGTGTTCCATTTGTATAATTGTAAAAAGTTGTTGCTCCATCAATATTTCCTAATGCAGATTGATTTGTCCCCATATAATCACCTGTACAATCAACATTAGAATGAGCAGTCCAGCCACCCGTTATATATGGATCATTTGCTGAACTTCCATAAGAGATCCAATAGTCATCAACATGACCTCTAACAGCAAGTCCATCAAATCCCATGTGAGTAGCACTAAGAGGACATTCCCCACTTCCCCAGGTGCTATTGTTCATTGGTACAACTCCACCATTCGTAGGTCCTGTGTACATTTCCGGGAAAATCGTATTGTCATAATGACCTGCCATCATGGCAGCAGTTGTGGCTGAACAACCATAAATCCAATCAAATGCTGGAACATTGGATAAAATATTAATTGCATCACTTGCGGATGGATCGGGCAGATCTACTACAGGTTCACGATGGTCTACCGGTGGTCTACCTGGAACTATGATCTCATCAATTGAATTTCCATCTTTATCAATAAATGTTCGAACAATGTACTTGTTGTCGATTTTTTGTTGGGCGAAAAGCGAACTAGCTGAAAATAAGATCATTATTGAAACAAATAAATAAGTAAATTTTTTTAAAAACATACATCCCCTCCTAAATTCCTTTCATTATTTTTTTTTCTTGATTTGATATTAATAAATAATTAAGCAATTGATGTACCATTCCTTAAAAAAAATATTTATTGACTGATATTCTTACTATATTTGAAGTTAACTAATTATTCAGTTATAAAAAAGTATTCTTAAAACATACAATATTGTCATAAATATATTACGGCTACTGATGTATTGTCAGTATTATGTGATACAAAAAAGAACCCATCAATTGACAGGTTCTATTATAATTAAATTAAATCTTATTTATTAACTTGAAACGTTGTATCACCATTTTCGAAATAAGCAATGATCTGATTAATAGCTGCAACTCCGGCATTTACGTTAGCTTCTAATGTTTGAGCACCCATTTTCTTTGGAGTGAAATAAACTCGATCCCCAAATTTAGTGATCATTTCGTCTGCTCTTGCAGGTGCAATATCGGATGCAAATTTTAAATCTTCTCTATTCGCAAGAATTTTGATCATGCTCTCTTCACAAATCACTTCTTTTCTTGCAGTATTGATAATAGTTGCTCCTGGTTTCATAATTGATATAAGTCTCAGATCAATTAGTTTTTGAGTAGCTGGAACAGAAGGAATGTGAACTGAAAGGTAGTCACTTGTATTATATAATTCTTCAACTGAACTAACTGCTATAACACCATCAGCTTCCATTATAGAATTATCCACATAAGGATCAAAGGCAATAACTTTCATATCAAAACCTTTGGCAATTCTCGCAACATTCAATCCTACATTTCCATAAGCATGAATACCAACAGTTTTATTCTTTAGTTCGGTTCCAGATTTACCATTGAATTTACCGCGAGCCATGTATAACATCATACCAAAAGCGAGTTCGGCTACTGCGTTAGAATTCTGTCCGGGAGTATTCATACATACAACACCTTTTTGGGAAGCAGCTTCACAATCTAGGTTATCATATCCAGCACCAGCACGAACAACTACTTTTAGGTTTTCTGCATTCTCAATAACTTCACTTGTAACCTTATCACTTCTTACTATCAATGCATCTACATCTTTAACTGCATCTACAAGATCACTTTGTTCAGTATAATTCTCATTTAAAATTAATTCATAACCTTTCTCTTCACAGATATTTTTTATCTCCACAACTGCCTGAGAAGCAAACGGTTTTGCTGTTGCTACAAGAACTCTTTTTGCCATAATATCCTCCATTTTTTTTTTGGACTTAAAATTGAAAGTAATTAAATGGTCAAGGATAATCAAACTGCGTTTTGCTTCAAACAAAAAGCTTGACGAAAATCTCTCAAAAACGGTGTTATCGAAAAAAATTTAAGGAGTAAGAATGAAAAAGCTTAATATTTATAAAATAATTAGTTTAGTTGCATTATTAGTTCTTTTTTTCATATTGATATTACCTCAGACCTATAATGTGAATAAAAAGCAAAAAACCGAACAGTGTATCAAGAATATGACTACTATTTATAAAGCTATCCAATCCTACATGAATGAACGGGAAGAAAATTTTGAAGGTACAGCACGCGACTTGATGAGAATGAACTATCTTAAAACAACATATGAATGTCCGGAGAAAGGTGTTGGTGATAAGTATTTCATGCGTGGGGATTATGAAACAGGAGAGATCATTGTTACTTGTCCGAATCAGGATAAATTCACAGATCATGTGCTTCCTGAGAGCCTTTTCGAATAAATAAAATATTTGAATTAATAATACCTTCAAGTTAACCTTGGAGGTATTTTTTATGGGAAATTTATGGAATATCAAGAATTTTTGGATTATATCTATCAACGACACTCCGGCAATGTAAAACTCGGATTAGATAGAATGCTCAATATATTAAGAGCAATGAATTCACCAAATGAGAAATTACAGGGAATCCATATAGCCGGAACAAACGGTAAAGGATCTACAGCTGCAATATGTGAAGCTTTATCTTTGCAATATGGAATGAAAACCGGATTAAATACTTCACCTCATTTGGTTGATTACCGTGAGCGGATCAGGTTGAATGGAAACAACATTGAGTTGGATGAACTAATTTCTACCTATAAGAAATGGGAGCCGGTTCTGGAAGAAAATGAAGCTTCTTTTTTTGAGATAACAACTGCTATGGCTTTTGATATTTTCCATTCAAACAATGTTGATAACGCAATATTTGAAGTTGGGTTAGGTGGAAGACTTGATGGTACAAATCCATTTGCATCCACTGTCTCGGTGATTACAACGATTTCGTATGATCATACAAAAAGCCTTGGGGATTCAATAGAAAAAATTGCATTTGAGAAAGCCGGTATAATCAAATCAAATTCACCAGTTATTCTTGGAAAGTTAAAAACAAATGCTGCTGATGTGATAAGACAAAGAGCCAAAGAATTGAATGCTCCTTTAATAGAATATGGAAAAGATTATTCAATTTCTAATATCAACATTAATGATTCTGGTACCTCATTTGATTATCATTCACAACAACTTGATCTGGAAAATGTAGCAGTTAATTTATTAGGAAAGCACCAGGCATATAATGCAGCAATTGCTATCATGGCATTCGCTGTGTTCCTGCAAAAAACAGACAGAAAAATAAATAAACAAAAAATATTTCGAGCTTTAACTAATGTGAACTGGCAGGGAAGAATGCAGATAATTTCCCAAAAACCAACTGTTATAATTGATGGTGCTCACAACGAAGAAGGTATAAAAGCACTAAAAAACAATCTGATCGAGATCTTTCCGAATAAAAAAATATATTTTGTATTGGCTATTCTGCGTGATAAGAAACTAGAGACGATCATTAAAGATATTTGCAGTGTAAGTTATAAAGTATATATTTCTAAAAATAAATCGAATCGAGCTGCAGAAATTGAAGATCAGGTAGAATTTGTAAAACTCTATAACAAACCGTATGAAGTTCATGAAGATGTAATAACAGCAGTGAAGAAAGCAATATCCGACGCTGATGAAAATGATATCGTAATGGTCTCCGGTTCACTTTATACTATCTCGGAAGTAATAAAAGAGAGAATTAACTAATACTTTCAGTTGAACAATTGTCCGTCTTTTTCTTATTTTATTTCAGGTTTACCCGCATTGATCCAGGCAGTATAATACATTGATGCAAGATCTTCTGCTGCATTTGAGAATTGATGGAACGTCATGTATTTTGTTTTGAACCAGAAGATACTGAAATATTTTTCATTATACTCATTCCCACTATATTTTAGTGCATGAAGATCAGCTTGCTCTATTAAACTGGCAAAACTGCTTGATTGCGTGCAATAATCAAATACAAACTGAAGCGGTTCTTTAACATGAGTAAGTTCTATTGGTGAAATATTTGCTTCTAGTTCTTCAAGATTCACATTAACCAGATCAGTTTCATATCTACCATGAATACCTCTTTGGTTGGTAAGTTTACCATTATAGTTAAGAATCAAATGTTGTGGTTGATGAGCATCACCTACATAATGTGCCAGATCAGCAGTATAAAACAGAATATCATCCTTATTATTCTCTTTCATAGCTACTGTTAAATTATTAAGAACTTCAACAGTATTCCAAGGTAATATCCCCATATCATCTACTATTTCTTTTCCATAGATCTCGATCAATTTAGTTTGATCAGTTATCATTTCACCAACATTGAATTCCTTATAATAATCAATATCAATATAGTGTTTATGCTCTTCTGTGGGATCGTCATCCTTTCTTTTATCAGGATCAGTTGAATGTTCACATAAATATTCACTGTTCTCTTTTATAAAACCCATCTCATCAGGGAGACCATCGATCGCAAGACGCGTGATGACTTCATGACCCAAACCTCCCCAGGAAAATAACTGGGTTGATAATAGAACCAAAAGTATTAAGAACAATAATCTAAATTTCATATCTCCTCCATTTATTCTTCCACAACTATAATTTTATTTATCTCATTTATCATCAATAATTTTTTTGCTCCATCCGAAAAAATTACTTCTAGTTCAAAAGGTGGTTGCAAACTTACTAAACCAAAATGCTGAATTAGGGAATGCTGATTTGTTGTTCCTTTTCCACCCTGAATTTCACGCATGAGTGAAATCTCATCATTTGAAAGGATCATTCTCGTTCCAATTGCATCTACATGATCTTTCCCGATAACTCGCACTTCCAACCAATTATTTTTTATACTTGATTCATTTCGGAATAGTTGGATCTTCCCACCTGCAACCAGCAAATCCATATCTCCGTCATTATCGAAATCTGCGCAGGCTGCTCCCCAACCGTTGAAATGCCTTACTCCTGCTAAAAAAGTAGTTTCACTAAATGTTCCGTCTCTATTACTCATGTATAAGAATGACCGACGTCCCTCGTAGATACTGGTTATATACAGATCGAGAAAACCGTCATTATTGAAATCTGCCCAACATGGTTCCGAATGTGTTTCTTCAAATTTAATACCCGCTTCCTCTCTATGATCAATAAATTTTCCATTTTCATTAATATATAATCTGGTTTTGTTGGAAAAATCAATATATCTTGGATGTGCCAGATTACAAGTGATTAGATCAAAATCACCATCGTTATCAATATCTGCCCATTCACTACCGATCGTGTGATCCCACCAACCTTCAACTTCATCTCCTGCTACACCAAGCTTTAATGCATTATTCTCAAAATGACCGGTTCCATCATTCTGCCATAAAAAATTATCTGTTAATCTGTAATTGGAAACAAAAATATCCAGATCTCCATCCAGATCAAAATCACACATATTCACACCACGTCCTGCCCGATTCTTTCCATTTTTAGGAAGCATATCTGCTCTCTCAGTAATTTCCAAAAATTTCCCACCCCCGATCCCACGGAACATTTGATCTTCTTCATTTACATAGTTTCTCTCATAATTGGCAAAATAAACATCTAATAATCCATCTTTATTAACATCACCAATTCCAACTCCCTCTGTAGAAACACCGTTATCCCGAATTGAATTTGTACTATTTACTTTATAAAAAGTTCCATCATTATTCAGCCAGATAAATTCGGGATCCTTTGTGATAATATCCAGATCTCCATCGTTATCGAAATCTCCCCATAAACCACCATTTCCACGAATTGTATCGGGGAATGCAGCTTGTGTAATTTCCACAAAATGTACACCGTTCATATTCCTGAAAAGACGTCTTCCATCCAAAAGAATATCCTGAAATCCGTCATTATTATAATCTCCCCAGGCAATACGCCCGGCTCTCACATTCTCCATTTCAACTTCGCTTGTAACATCAGAAAAAACAACTCCGTCATATCCAACCTGCTTGCGGATAAAATCAGAATACTCAGATTCGGAAAGATCTTTATAAGCAATAACTCTTCGCAATAATGAATCAGCTTTAGGTGTGTAATAATTCCGTGAATCGCCGGCAATTAATGCTTTTATCGCAGTATGAACTGCATCTTCCCTATTGCCTTGTTCGTCATAGATTTTTGCCAGCCAGTAGTAGCAAGCAGCTAATGTATTCTCGTCATCCAACCCCAGATCATTGTTGTTGATGATTTTATTTAGAACTTCCTCGGCTTCTGCATATTTGCTTTGCTTAAAATATATCTTTGCAAGAAGAGCAGCAGTGTTCACAGGAGCAGATCGTTTTTCCAACAACCATTCTCCTCCCGGGAAGAATTCCACTTTTGGATAATCATAAGACATTGAGTGTGCTTTTATTGCAAATTCAAGAGTTTCTAGTGGATCATTACCTAATTCATTATAATATCTAGCAGATTGAGAAAATGGTTTATAATCATTTGGGAAGGCGCTTCTAAAAGCATCAAGCACAAGTACTAAGGGAATTCTTCTGTTTAAATTATGCAGCGAATATGTAAGATATTGATACATTGTTCTACGCCAGTTCGTTTTAGGATATTTCTCTAATAATTTATTTAGCTCAATTACTTTGAGTGAGTCATTTCTCCAGATCGGATACATTTTTTCATAAAATTCTTCATTGGCAAATTCATATACTTCTTTGGATTCAGGATAATAGAAGCATAATGCTCCTTTTACATTCTCATATCTCAATGTATCTTCTTTGTAATTTTCTAACTTTTCGATCATTTCATCATAATCCGGAACTTCAGCATGAACATATGCTTTACACTCAACAGTTGCAAGCACAAGAATCATTATTATTGGAATTGAAAACCAGTATTTCATATTTTACCTCTTTAAATTCTGCATAGTAGCACGTTCACTCCTGAACGTGCATAAACAGTCAAGAGTGACTGTTCTACAAAACTCATCTCATCATCAAAACTGATTTTGGAGTTCACGTTATGGTTGGCAACATTTGTTTTATTTTAATTATATGTTATTGTGAAATAGTAAAAAAAATGCCGGCAAATTTCCTGAATCAGCAAAGATTCAAAGTCAATAGCCAGCATTAAATAATTAGTTCTGCTTCGTCCTTCGACAAGCTCAGGATGACACGAGCTCAGCATAACAAACTATATTCAATATATTCAACTAAATCTGTGGGTATTATTCTACTACTTTATAACCTGCTTTTGTAATTGCTGCTTTTATTTCGTCAGAATTATAATCTCCATCCACTACAGCGTTCTTCTTTTCCAGATTTATTTTTACATTTTGCACACCTTCAATCCTGATAAGCGAGTCTTTTACATTTGCTACACAGTGGTTGCAGGTCATTCCTTCTATAAGAAATGTTTTATTAGGCATTTCTCCTCCTAATTCGGGTTTCTTAAATTTGTTCCTTATTTTCCTGAAAATTGACAAGATCATCAGAATAGAAAACACAGCAATAAGTATTTTAGAGAACAATGAAATATCTTCATGGTGGTGCATCATCAACATATCCGGTTTTCCAACTATATCAAAAATATAGTTAAGCAGCAATCCACCTAGAATTGCAAATACAGAAATAACTGTAAGGTAAATTGCGATCAATTTCTTTCCAAGTGCTCTGCTTATAAGGGTTATTGTAGCTGCGTTAGTGGCAGGACCAACCACCAGAAATACAAATGCTGCGCCTGGTGAGATCCCTTTTAGTATAAGTGAAACAGCTATTGGGATAGATGCCGTAGCACACACATATAGTGGAATACCAACAGCTATCATCAACAGCATACCCATAAAACCTTCACCACCAAAATCAGCAAAGAAATTATCGGGAATCAGAAACGAAATAAATCCGGCGATTATTATACCTATTATTAATTGAATTGTGATATCATCCAGAAATTCCACAAAAGCATATCTTAATCCTGAAGTTACCCGCTCTAAAACTGTGTGAGAATGCGGCTCATCCACATCACAAGTGTCACAATCAAATTTTTCTTCCAAGATCACAGTTTCCGTATCATCTTTCTTCTCTACAAAATTAGTAACAAGTCCACCCACGATCCCAGTAACAAATGCAGCAAGCGGGCGGAATATTGCAAAGATCGGACCCATCATTCCATAAGTTGCAATGATGCTGTCTACACCTGTTTGCGGAGTTGAGATCAAAAAGGAAAGTGTTGCTCCTTTTGAAGCTTTTTTCTTCCTTAAGAATAATGCTGTGGGAATTACACCACATGAACAGAGTGGAAGTGGGACTCCAAGAATTGCGGCTTTTATAACTGAGAAGAAATTGTTCTTACCCAGATGTTTTGCCACAAAATCTTTTTTAAA
>JAGLPW010000063.1 GCA_023137125.1 Candidatus Cloacimonadota bacterium
CCAATACTTCTACCACCACGGTAGGAGTTCATCTCCTCTGCAACCTGCACTGCAAGTTCGCGGGTCGGAGCCATGATAAGTGCTTGAACTTTTCCGGTATTTTCTATTATATTATCCAGTATCGGCAGGCCAAAAGCGGCAGTTTTACCGGTTCCGGTTTGTGCCTGTCCCACAATATCTTTCTCGTTTTTCAGAAGTATGGGTATTGTTAATTTTTGAATAGGGGAAGGTTCTTCAAATCCTTTTTTACTGATCGCCAACAGCGATTTTTCCGATAACCCCAGGTTTTCGAATTTTTCTAAATTACTCATGTGTTTCCTTTTTCTATTTATTATTTGCAACGACCAGAAAGACAAAAAATGATTCTGAGAATTACGTAAGCCAAGATTTATGAGAGGGTTATATTAGCAAGGTTTTTGTTTTCAACCACGAATGAGCAAGGATAATTGAAGTTTTAAACATTGACTTTAAAGTAAATAACTTGTTGTTGGTTATATATGAAATTAATGAAATTTTTCAATTTATGGATTATATTATTCTTATTAAGTGGTTGTAGTTATCATGTTTATAAAGGGATGCCGGATGGAACGAACTACGAAAGCGAATACTATTATGTAAATGAAGATGAGGTGGACTTTCTCTATGATCTGACCTATAGATCAGTTGAACAGATAACCAGTGAACAGGAAATTTTTGATACGATATTTAGTCATATTGATTCAGCAAGAACATACATCCTGATTGATATGTTTCTCTTCAATTCACATATTGGTGAAGCAGATCAAACATACCGAAAACTTGCTGAAGAGCTTTCAGATAAACTAATACACAAAAAAAATGAAAGTGAAATTCAGATAGATTTTATCACAGATCCTATTAATATTTTATATGAGGGTGCCGAATCAAAAGAACTGATAAAAATGGAAGACGCGGGAATAAACGTTATTAATACAGAACTGAAAAAACTTCCCGACAGTAATATACTTTATTCGTTTATTTGGAGAACGTTTTTTCAATGGTTTGGAAATTCCAAAGAAGGTGGAACTTTGGCTCATCCGTTTTCTTCTGAGGAGCAAAAAGTAACTTATCGTTCTTATCTTGCGCTTCTCAATTTCAAAGCTAATCATCGCAAAGTTTTTGTTGCTGACCACAAAGATACTTGGGTTTCGGTGATAACATCCGCAAATCCGCATGACGGAAGTTCAGCTCATTCAAATGTTGGTATTTTGATATATGGTGATTTCGCTGAAGAGATATTTAAAGCTGAAGCTTCCGTTGCAAAATTCTCAAAAGGAAACTTGTCTTCTGAAATTGATACTGAAAGAAAAGAAGATAAAAAAGCGATAAAGATCAAACTTATCACAGAAGAAAAAATTAAGGACTGTCTAATTAAAGAGATCAATGTTTCTACAAAAACAGATTCTATTAAAATGGGAATGTTTTATCTATCAGATAGAGATGTGATCAAATCGTTAATTTCTGCTTCTAATAGAGGGGTGAACATAAGAATAATCCTTGATCCGAATAAAGATGCCTTTGGTAGAGAAAAGAAGGGAATTCCCAATAGGCCGGTTGCAAATGAATTAGTAAAAAGGTCAAAAGGAAAAATCCAGGTAAAGTGGTATTCCACTCATGGAGAGCAGTTTCATTCAAAATTCATTTTTTTCGAATCATCCAATAAAGAAAGTACTGTGATCATGGGTTCTGCAAATCTTACGAAAAGGAATATTGGGAATAAAAATCTGGAGATGAACATTTTATTGAAGGCAAAACATAATACCGCTCCCATCCGAGAAATTCATAACTACTTTGACCTTATCTGGAATGATGAAAAATATACTGTGGATTATAAGACATATGCTAGTAAGTCACTGTGGAAGAAATTCATTTATAGGTTTACCGAATTCTGGGGTACTTCTTCATATTAACAAATTCAAACTATTTTAAGAAAAAATTGGGAATATTTATTGCAACCGTTATAATATTATGATTAAGAAGTATTTGGAGGAAAGATGAAAAGTGCATTAGTTATAATTTTATTAATGCTTAGCCTAACCCTTTTTGCCAGCCAGAGATATGTGGTGGGTGAAGTATTTACAATAGACAACGGATGCTGAGGTGTAGATGGACTTGCACGTAGTGCAATGAATATTTTAGATGAATCAGCAGAATATCTAATACCATTAAGCTGGAGCTCATATCCTTTTGAGATATCTCCAGGTGCCCAAGAAAGATTTGATTTTTATCAGGCCTCAATATATCCAACGGCTTATTTTTGGGGGACACATTTGATCGAAAGTTGGGATTGTAGCATAACAACCTTTAATGCAGCGTATGAAAACCTCGTAACATTGGAAAGTCCATTCAATATCGATCTGGAATTTGAGCAGCTTCGAGAAGAAAGCTTTGAAATAATTGCTGAGGTAACTGTAACAGAAAATATTATAAGCAGCAATAACAAAGTATTTTTTGTAATTACAAACTGGGTGGAATACAGTGTAGAAAATCCTTGGTTTTATCTAGTTGTAGCCAAATCGGACGAAGAAAATGTTACGCTTTCTAACATAGGTGAAACTGCTATCTACACTGCTGCTTTGGATGTGGAAATGCAACCTGATTGGAATTTAGAAGATCTTTATGCGGTTGCAATTGTCCAAGATTGGGATAGTCATGAAATTTTACAGGCTGCCCAGGTGAATCTAATTCCAACAAGTGTAAATGATCCTATTGTTCCAGCAGAAATTTCATTATATCAAAATTATCCCAATCCCTTCAATCCAAGTACAACTATTTCTTTTGACGTTGCCCATGCTTCGTCGTTTGTTAATCTTGAAATCTTCAATATGAAAGGTCAGAAAGTGAAACAGCTTGTTAAGGATCAGCTCTCAGTAGGTCAGCATCAAGTTATCTGGAATGGTACTGATGATTCCGGAAGTCCGGTTTCAAGCGGAATCTATTTTTACAAATTGAAATCAGGAGTATATACTTCCACAAAGAAAATGATCCTAATGAAATAATTAAGTGTAATACATAAAGAGGCATCCATATTGGGTGTCTTTTTTTTCTTGACGTTGTTTGGCTATTTGACCAAATAGGCAACGATATATATAGAGAATTTGAAATTTCTTACAAGAATAGAGGCTTAAGTGGAGGTGTAAATGACTGATATAGAAAAGAGAAAATATGATGAGCTGGCTCGTATCAGCAAGGCATTGGCTCATGCCACACGTTTGTATATTATACACAAATTAGACGAACAGGAATATTGCGTGAAAGAACTCACCGAAATGATCGGAGCAGATATTTCTACTGTTTCCAAACACCTCACCGTTCTCAAAAATGCCGGTATTATAATCGATAAAAAACGCGGAAATTGTGTTTATTATAAGTTGCAGTGCCGCTGTGTACTTTCGATGTTCAGTTGTCTTACAAATGTGATCGACAGCAATAAAGATAAAATGAATTTCACTTAAAAAATAAGGAATCGAAATGGATTTAGCAAATAATGCAAATTTGAAAGTTATAAGCAGAGAGATGAATGTTTTTGAGAAATATCTTACATTGTGGGTTGTTCTTTGTATTGGTGCAGGTATTGTACTTGGCAAAGTAGCACCTCAAGTAGCTTCAACTTTGGATGGTTTTTCATTTTATCAGGTTTCAATTCCTATTGCAATTTGCTTATTCTTTATGATGTATCCGATAATGGTTAAGATAGATTTTAAAGAAGTAATAAAGGCAGGAAAAACTCCTAAACCCGTAATTCTCACCTTAGTGATAAATTGGCTTATAAAGCCTTTTACGATGTTCTTCATTGCTACTTTTTTCCTTACACTTTTTTTCAAATTGGAGTTGATTCCCGGAACCGAGGTTGTGAAAACCGGGCAGGAAGTGGAACTATATAAAAGTTACATTTCCGGTGCAATTCTATTGGGAATTGCTCCCTGTACTGCGATGGTCCTCGTGTGGAGCTGGCTTTCCAGGGGCAATATGGGTCATACTCTAGTGATGGTGGCAATCAACTCTTTAGCTATGCTGGTGCTGTATGCTCCACTGGGTAGTTTTCTTCTGGGAGAAAATGATATGCCTATTCCATGGCAAACAATCATTTTGTCTGTGATCATATATGTTGGATTACCGCTAATTGCCGGCTATTTCACTAGAAAATGGATGATTAGAAAAAGGGGTTTGGAGTACTTTGAGAAAAAATTCCTACCACATCTTGGAACGATATCGATCGTCGCATTATTAACCACCCTGATCTTGCTTTTTTCTTTTAAAGGAGAAGTCATATTACAAAATCCGTTAACTATTCTCTGGATCGCTATACCGCTGTTAATACAAACAATATTAATATTTGCAATAGGATATATCGCTTCTAAAATTCTTAAACTATCTTATGAGAATGCAGCTCCTGCCGCTATGATTGGAGCTTCAAATCATTTTGAAGTAGCAATAGCAACTTCCACAATGCTTTTTGGACTGTCATCAGGAGCATCGCTGGCAACGGTTGTTGGGGTTTTAATTGAAGTACCATTAATGCTGATCTTAGTTCGGATCTGTCTGAAAACCCATAAGTGGTTTCCAGTAATAAGTGAAGTTTAGAAATATAATATTTTTGAGGAAAAGATAATGAGTTGGAAAAATGAATGGAAAATACTGCTGTTGATGGTAGTGATATTCTTGGCAGCATATCATCTGCCGGTGAATGCTGCTCGTTTCCAAAATGCAGTGATGGAATCATTTCATCTGTTAAAAGAATATGCCCGTTTGCATGTTCTCTTGTGCCTTATTCCGGCTTTGTTCATTGCCGGTGCAATAGGAGTATTTATCTCCAAAAACGCTGTAATGAAATATCTTGGAGCCAGAGCTAAGCGAGTTGTTGCCTATTCAGTTGCTTCTGTTTCGGGTGCGATCCTGGCAGTTTGTTCCTGCACGATCCTGCCCCTTTTTAGTGGAATTTATAAACGTGGCGCAGGAATTGGTCCGGCTACTGCTTTTTTGTATTCCGGTCCGGCGATCAATATTTTAGCAATTATTCTCACTGCGCGCATTCTCGGGTTAGAAATGGGAATTGCCAGAGCAGTGGGAGCTATCGTTTTCAGCATTGTTATTGGACTCATCATGGGGTTTGTTTTTCGCAAAGATGAAGAAGAAAAAATACAACAACAAATGTTGATGCCCGAAGTTAATGAAGACCGACCCTTCTGGCACAATCTGATCTTTTTTGCTTCCATGATCTTTATTTTGATCTTTGCCAATTGGGCAAAACCTGCTACTGAATCTGGTTTATGGAATGTTGTTTTTAATGCCAAATGGATCATCACATCGTTATTCTCAATTGTTTTAGGAATTATTTTGGTAACACTATATAATATGAAATTCTGGAAGATCGCTGCTACTGGAATTGCCGTAATAATTTCTGGATTTGTTTCTGGCTGGCAACCGATGATACCGTTTGTGGTTGGGGTAATCGGGCTTTCTTATTTTACCAGTAAAGATGAAGGAGAAGTAGGCGAGTGGTTCTCTTCTACCTGGGAATTTACCAAACAAATTCTACCCTTGCTGCTCTTTGGAGTTGTTGCTGCAGGTTTATTATTAGCTCGTCCGGGTAACGAAGGACTGATCCTATCTGAATGGATTTCCAAATTGGTTGGCGGCAATTCGATCTGGGCAAATTTCTTCGCTTCCATTGTGGGAGCATTTATGTATTTTGCCACACTCACCGAAGTTCCAATTCTGCAGGGTTTGATGGGAAACGGTATGGGGAAGGGTCCGGCGTTGGCTTTGCTTTTAGCTGGTCCGGCACTTTCACTGCCCAATATGCTGGTTATCCGCAGTGTGATGGGAACCAAAAAAACTGTTGTTTTTGTTTCTCTGGTTATAGTCATGGCTACGGTCACAGGAGTTATTTTTGGTGCAATTGTGTGATAGGGAATAAGCAATGTTAGAATTATTTGAAAGATTAACCATGGCACTTTACGGCAATCCGGGTATTGCTATAGGAGCCAGTTTTTTGTGGGGAATATTAAGCATTCTTATTAGTCCCTGTCATCTGGCTAGCATACCAATTGTGGTTGCATTTATTAATGAACAAAAGGAAATTTCTACCCGAAAAGCTTTTTTTATTTCATTCAATTTCTCTTTAGGAATTCTTATCACACTTCTCCTGGCGGGAGTTATTGCTTCTTTTGCAGGTCTACTGCTGGGCAGCTTTGACACTGTCTTGCGCATAATCGTAAGCATTTTACTTTTGCTGGTTGGTTTATATTTTCTGGGTATCGTTTCCATGCCAGACCTTGCTTCAGGTAAAGATCGCAGAGTAAAAAATCGTCCTTACCTGAGTGGATTAATCCTCGGTTTAGTTTTTGGCTTGGCATTGGGACCTTGTGCTCTGGCTTTCATGGCACCGATCCTGGGAATTGCTATGTCTGCTATTACCACACAACTATGGTATAGTGTAGGATTGATCCTGGCATTTATTCTCGGACATTGCGGCATTCTGGTATTAGCAGGAACTTTTACGGAAATTGTGAAAAAATATTTGTCCTGGAATGTAGCGTCAAGGGGCACACAGATACTGAGAAAAATTTGTGGAGTACTTATTATTTTAGGTGCGATTATTACATTTGTAAAAATTATTTAAAAAGGAGATAATAATGAATATTAAAATTTTGGGAAGTGGTTGCGTAAAATGTAAAAAATTATATGCAAATGCAAAAGTTGCATTGAAAGAATCACATATAAAGGCTACGCTGGAAAAAGTGGAAGATATTAATCAGATCATCGATTATGGGGTGATGATGACACCGGGACTGGTTATTGATGAAAAAGTAGTATCGGTAGGAAAAGTTATAAGCCCAAAAGACATTATTAAATTGATATCATGAGAAGTAGAGTTATGAAAAACATAATCACAATAATAATACTCCTCTTAATTGTTTCTTTCTGCTTTGCTGAGGAAACGACTCAGGATTCAACCACGATCCAACCGAAGATCACGTTTTTAGAACTTGGTTCTAAAACCTGTATTCCCTGCCGGCAAATGGAAAAAGTTCTAGAATCCGTCAGTGCAAAATATGGTGATCAGATCGAAGTTATTTTTCATGATGTGAAAGAGAATAAGAAAATAGCCACTAAATATAAGATCAAAATGATCCCAACTCAAGTTTTTCTTGATGAAAACGGAAAGGAAATACACCGACATGTTGGTTTTTATCCGGAAGAGAAGATTGATGAATTCCTGCAAAAACAGGGACTGAAAATAATTCCTACACAGAAACTAGAGTAACGTCTATAAAGCCATTTTTAAATTAATTATAAAAACTGCTCCGTTTGGTTCATTCTCTTCAACAGATATAGAACCTCTATATCGTTCGATTGTTTTTCTTACAATATGCAACCCGATTCCGGTATTACCGGTTTGACCATGAAAGAATCCTTCATCGAATATTTTATCTTTTATTTTATCCGATATTCCCGTTCCATTATCCATAAATTTTATTTTACATATATTATTCTCAGAAGATATTTTGATATCAATTTTTGTAGAGTTACCATGTTTTATGGAATTTGAAATAAGATTAGTGAATACCGAACCTAAGGCATTGTCTGCAAACACCTTACATTTTCCGTGAATATTAAATTCAATCTTAGGAAACTCAACAATGATACCATTAAATAATTCAGTTATTTCTAATTCCTCTAAATCTTGATTTAAATCTATGAAAGATTCATATTTTCTATAACTGTCGATGGTCATTAAACTCTTATCAACTCTGCTTTCTATTTCATTGATCATCTTTGTGTCAGACGATCTTCTGAAGATATTAATTGCACTTTGGATCACTATAAAATCATTGGAAATATCATGACGGATAATTTTATTTAACATTTTTAGTCTTTCACGGCTATTTCTTAGTTCTTCTTCTGCTTTCTTATGTTCTGTTATATCTTCTATAATTCCATCATAGAATTGAACATGACCATTTTTGTCTTTTATAGTTACGGCTGATACAGAACCCCAAAAATGTTTTCCATCTTTTTTCTTTAACTGTAATTCTTCATCTTTAACAAATCCACTTTTAAACATTTCATCATTAAATTTTTGTCTTTCTTCCGGATGAAGATAGAGTTCAGAAACGTTATGAGCTAAGAATTCCTTTTTATTTTTAAATCCAAACATTTTTACTATCGCAGGATTTGCTTCAATAAATTTTCCTTTTGCACCAACGGTATTTCTATAAATACCTACATTAATGTTTTCAGTCAAAGTCCTGAATTTTTCTTCAGATTCCCGTAGAGCTTTCTCTGCTTTTTTGCGTTCGGTGATGTCCCTCAGTGCGGTTACACGTACAGTCCTCCCTTTATAAGGTATCATCTTCCCTTGTATCTCAGCCGGAAAAATTGATCCATCTTTTCGTAAGGCTATAACTTCGTATGGTTTTTCATAACCAGAAACCATGTTATTTATCACTATCTCGCGGTATTCAGGTGCAATCCATTCCGAACCATTCCTGCCAATAGCATCTGATAATGTGTAACCAAACATTTTCTCTGCTATTGAGTTTTGTTCAATACAAACTCCTTTTTCAGAAATAAAGATAGCCTGAAATGTAGCTTCTGATAAACTGCGGTAACGTTCTTCGGAATTTAATAATGCTTCTTGCAGCTTCTTACGCTTGGTAATATTCGACATAAATTGCACGAATCCTGTTACTTTCTTATTCTCATCAAGTATTGGGTCAACATCTACATTAAACCATTTATCACCTTTCTCAATTGTGATGGATTCTCTTTTCTTTGTTCTCTTTGATCTGAGGAATGGGCAATTTTCCAATTTATCAGTTCTATCATAAATAATTTTAGAGCAGTCAGAACCAATAACTCGGATTTTTGGTTTATCTACCAATTTGAGAAATGCCTTATTACAATCTCTTATTATTCCGTTTGTATCTAATATGATTACCGAATCCTTAATTGAATTAAATACATGTTTCCATTCGAGTGAACTATTACTCGTCATACTAAAACCTCTGGTCTAAGATAAGATTTATGATAAAGTCAAAATCGTGATTAAAATTGCTTATGTCAAAGTTTTTATTAATAATATAGTTAAAGCTTTAAAATATTATTTTCTTTTCCCTTTGGTGATGTTAAGAACTTTTCTTAAACTTATTACAAAAACTGCTCCTTTTGGTTTATTGTCTTCAGCATAGATGTACCCACCATAACGCTCGATTGTTTTCTTAACTATATGTAATCCAATTCCGGTATGACC
>JAGLPW010000064.1 GCA_023137125.1 Candidatus Cloacimonadota bacterium
CCTGTTTCATGATACGGTAAATATGACATATGACTGTCATAAGTTCCCTCAGGTTCTGTTACTGCATGCCAAAGTGCGATCGGACTAGCTGTATAGGGTTCGACATCACAAGATGTGACTCCTTCTCGATTAATCTCATTGTTAATACTACCACTTTCTCCAAGCGTTCCATCGGAATTAACATAACTGAAAAAAGCTTTTCGGTCTATTCCAACATTTGGTGTTTCAGAACGCATATATGTAATATAAATCCCGTCCGCTTCATATCCATAGGGCATAGATATTTCCGGTTGAATTCTTACATTATGACCATTATAACTGTAGGGCATATAATCGTAAAAAGAGTGGATCAATAAAGTGGTCGGATCTCCATTTCCATTGAGGATGAATGAGTACTCAGGTGGTGGATCTTGCTCTCTGTGCCCGGTTCTCGTTCCAACATGTGTAACTTGATGTTGCTCATCAATTGCAATTTGAGCTGGATGCATAATATCACTTTCGAATGTAAAAACAAATATTGTAATCATTAAAGCAAATACAACGATAACAATTCTTTTCATTTTACTCTCCTATTTTAATAATATCATTTTCTTTGTTTGTTGAAAATTACCTGTTTTCATTTTATAGAAATAAATTCCTGAACCAACTCGTTTACCATTGGAATCACTTCCGTCCCAAATAACTGAATGCTGACCTACAGAAAGTTGCTCATTAAGAAGTGTTTTTACGTGTTGTCCTTTCATGTTGTAAATTGATAATCCTACTTTACTTTCTTCTAAAGTTGAGAAAGAGATCGTTGTTGTTGGATTAAATGGGTTGGGGTAATTGAAAAGTTGAACATCAATTGTGGGAATTGTTTCCTCATTTATAGAAGCAGGATTAAAGTTAATATCGATAGCAGCATAATGAAGTGTATTATTTGTAAAAGAACCATGACCTTGAACAGCTGAGCCATAATCACCATCATTCATGAACACAAAGTCAAGTTTTGCGTGCAAATCAGGTAAATTGCTGAGAACCTCAAGCTTATCACCAAGACTAACATTGACCGGCAGCATACCTTCTAATTCAGGTGCATAATTTCCATCATAATGATTTTCCGGATCGACCACATTATCATTCGGGTTAGCATTGATGTATCTAATGTCCGACCATGTTATGCCAGCATCATACGATATTACTAGTGCGATCTCTGGTTGTTCTACCCATCCTGCATAACCAGGTACTTCATAAAATGCATTTTGAAGTTTTGCACTATCATGCCATAAGCACACTATCCAATCATAAGGATTAGAAACCATTTTGCAATTACTTTCATGAAAATAGGAATCTTGCCAGCCGCCATCCGAATTAAAAAACCAACTCGGACAGCTCATTGCGATAATAGGCCAACCATCTTCATCATATTCATCTACTTCACCATCATCATCAAGGTCGAAGGCAACAGCTAAATGATCATCTCCGGGATCGGTATCCTGAACATCCAGGTCATAAAAACTGAATTCACTAGTATTTGTATCAAATGTAAATATTTTAGGGTAAATATATGCTGGCCAATAGGTGCCACCATTCATATTTTCTTGTGAATTATAGTTCACACCACTCATCCATTGAATCTTTGTATTGCTATCTGTGAATATACCATTGTAATGACTAAGATCGTATGATGGAATAATGAACATTTCGGCAGGAGAGCCATCATCATTTTCCCAAACAGGATCATATGGGGGATTTTGATTTGTAGGATTATCCATTGGTTGCTTAAGCTGTTGAGCGTATTTTGTAAATGTTTCACCGTAATCATCACTATACATAGCAAATAAAGAATCAGCTACATTACCAAAGAAGATAACTTTTCCATCAACTTCACTTACGATCATATCTTTATTTATCATTGCAAGGTTGTTATAAGCCAACTCATCAAAATATGGAAATGACTGAACTGTCCAATCAAGATCTGATGTATACATTAAATCCTCATCGGTAAAATCTGCATACAGATAAAGACTATTGGGTCCACCACCATAAGGGATATAGTTGTTTCCATAGACATGAACTCTACGATGTCCAGCAAGTGGTGAAGGTCCGACATGAACTTGTGGGAAGATAAAAACATCATCATCGTGTCCGGTAAATGGTTGGCTCATTTCAGGATTATCAATAACTATAAATGGAGTTCTCCATGAACCTGGTGTACCAGTTATATGGTATATTGCATATGTCATATGACAGTCAAGACTTCCATCCGGTTCTGTTAAAGCATGCCAAACTACAAATGGATCACCTGTATATGGGTCAATTGCAAGAGAAGTGAAACCTTCACGATTAGGTTGTGAATTAACATTATTACTCTCGCCAAGTGTTCCGTCAGAATTAATGTAACTATAATAAGCTCTACGATCTGAACCAACTGATTGTGTCTCAGAACGCATATAGCTTACATACCATCCATCTGCTGGATAACCACCCGGCTGTGAAATTGCAGGTTGTTTTCTTAGGTTATATCCATTGTAACTGAAGGGCATGTAATCATAATACGAACTTGTTAAGTAAGTCGTACTCTCACCATCACCATTAGGAATAAAAGAATACTCTGGACCAGAATTCCTTTGCATAAGCACATTACTCCTTCCAAAACGCATTCCTTGATAATAGCTGTCTTTTGCAATTTGAGCTGGCTGCATGTAATCATTAGCGAATGTAAAAACAAATAGAATGGTAATTAGGAAAATTGCTGTTATTTTCATTTCCTCCTCCCCAAAAAAATGAATTAGTTCATTTACCGTGTATAAAAATAGATTTAAACAATGCAAAATAATTATTCAATAGAATTAAAAATTCATGTAGAATTCATCCGATGCGAATCAATTAAGTCAAGAAATTTATATTTCTTAATTTTATTTGATGCATAATATAAAATTGCAATTGTTATTCCAATCCAAATATATCTACGGAAACTTAGAATTAATTTACAAATCAAACCCTGTATTATTGGTAATTGTCTCGTCTAACTTTTTTATTTTCAATTAGTTATTTGTGATTTTATAAATGATTTTTCTGCGGAGATGATTATGCAATTAGTATTTTATATTCAGCGATATTTAAATAAAAAAACCTTCCAGGCTTAACTTGGAAGGTTCTTTATATTAATTTTTTTTTGATCTTTAAGGATAAATCCTGTTTATCATTCTTGGGAATGGAATAACTTCACGAATATATCGTATACCGCTCATCCATTGTATCAATCTTTCAAGTCCGATCCCAAAACCACTATGCGGTACCGAACCGTATTTCCTAAGATCGAGGAACCACTGGTAATCTTTCACATCGTATCCTTCTTTCTTGATCCTGTTCAGCAGAATATCGTGATCATCTTCACGCTGCGATCCGCCAATGATCTCTCCAAAGCCTTCAGGTGCTATAAGGTCTGCACCAAGAACAAGATCAGGATCATTTTTATCACGTTTCATATAGAATGATTTTATCTCTTTTGGCCATCTCTCCACAAATATTGGAACGTCACTTCCTTCTGTGATCATCTCTTCTTCCGGAGCACCAAAATCGTCATGATAATCTATTTCCACTCCTTTCTTTTTAAGCATATCGATAACTTCCCGATGTGTCACCCTCTTAAATGGAGCATCAGCTTTCTTGAGCTTTTCTACATCACGTTCAAGTATTTCAAGTTCTTTTGAGTTTCTTTCGATAACAGTTCGAATCACATAGCGAATAAGTTCTTCCTGAATTTCAATATTTTCATCATGCTCAACAAAAGCAGCTTCCGCATCCATCATCCAGAATTCTGTAAGATGTTTACGGGTTTTAGATTTCTCGGCTCTGAAAACCGGACCAAAATCGTAAACTCTTCCCAAGCTCATTATTCCTGCTTCCAGATAAAGCTGTCCTGATTGGGAAAGGAATGCCGATCCCATATCAAAATAAGGAACTTCAAAAAGTGTAGTTGTACCCTCACTTGCGTTTGGTGTAAGAATTGGTGAATCGAATCTGTAAAAATCGTTTTTGTTCAAATATTCACAAATTGCATAATAAACAGTATGACGTATCTTAAGAGCAGCTGTTTGCTTCTTAGATCTGAGCCATAAATGTCTGTGAGTAAGCAGAAAGTCAGCACCGTGTTCCTTCTTTCCTATCGGATAGTTTTCAGATTTGCCAATTATATTTATATCCTTTAATTGAAATTCAAAAACTCCTTCACGTTTTGGATGTTCTTGAGGGATCCCGATCATTTCAACTGATGATTCCAATGAAACCTGTTTTACTTTCTCAAAATTTTCTTCACCCATTTCCGGTTTAAATGCTACAGCTTGAATATCAGCATGAGCATCACGGAAAATAACGAAGTGCAATTTACTGCTGCTTTTACGATAGTTCCTAACCCAGCCTCGCAGTTTTACTTCTTTACCAATGTGATCTTTTATATCTTTTAATGTTATTAATTCCATCTATTTCTCCAAATAAATTACTATTTATTAATTTTATTTACTATTTCTAATGCAACTTCTAACGCACGAGTTCCGGCTCTTCCATCAACAACCGGATTTATATTTGCTTCAATCGCGTGTATGAAAGACTCAATCTCAGTAGTTAGAGCATCTTTCTTGCTATCGGAAGCAATCACCTCCACGATATCAACGACATCTTTTGTATCAATATTCTCATATTTACCCATCATCAATTTGGGCAAAACTTTATATAAGTTTTTAGATTTCTTAATATGTTTCACACTTTTATCCTGGAAGTCAATTGAGAAATAACCATCTTTTTGGAAAATTCTCAACTGTCTAGAACGCTTTAATGAAATTCTGCTGGCAGTAATATTAGCAACGGCCCCATCTTCAAATTCAATTCGTGCATTTGCAATATCAATACTTTTGGTCATCACTCCTGCCCCACTTGCACTGATATGTTTTACTTTGCTTTCCATAAAAGAAAGTATAAGATCAATATCGTGGATCATTAGTTCAAGTACAACCGGAATATCTGTTCCACGCGGTGTGAATGGAGCAATACGGTGGCATTCCATAAATATTGGATTTTTTACTTTATCCTCGATCTCAAGTATAACCGGATTAAATCTTTCTATATGACCAACCTGGATCTTCAGGTTCTTCTTATCAGCCAGTTCGATGAGATCTTCAGCCTGTTGTAAAGTTTCTGTAATTGGTTTCTCAATAAATACATGGATTCCATTCTTCAATGCCTTTTCTGCCAATTCAAAGTGAGATATTGTGGTTACTACAATAAGCAGAACATCAATTTCAACCAGGAGCGAATCAAAATCATCAAATGACTTTGTATTTAAGCCGGAAGAGATCTCTTCAGCACGTTTTTTGTTTATATCGTAAAGGCCTACAAAATCACACTTTGTACTTTCATTTAATATCCTTGCATGATTCTGCCCAAATTGACCAACACCAACAATTCCAACTTTTAACATCTAAACTCCTTAAAAACAACGAATAAAGTTAAATTCAAATTTTTTAATAATTGCCTTGTGTCAAGCAAAGAAATATCAACTATAAAAGTAGATGCAGTCAATTCAGTTTCTCAAATTGAAAGGGATATACCGATTTTACCTTATGCACTAACTCTTACTTGACACTGCATTCTTTACAAAAATGATTGTTTGGAATTTATAAAAGTTTGGAGATAAAATGAATAAAGTACTTTTATTAATATTAGATGGATACGGCATTAATGAGCAAAAGTACGGGAATGCAATCGCTGCAGCTAATACACCAAACCTAGATAATTTTCGCTCTCAAAACCCGGAAGGAAAACTTACAGCAAGCGGATTAGAAGTAGGATTATTAGATGGTGACATGGGTAACTCTGAGGTAGGTCATCTCAATATTGGTGCAGGTAGAGTTGTTTATCAAATGAACTCACTTATAATGAAAAAGATTAAGGAAAATACTTTTTTTAAAAATAAGGAACTTTTAGATACTATAACTCATGCGAAGGCTAATAATGGCAAACTTCACATGTTCGGGTTGTTATCTAACGGTAATGTTCATAGCAATATTAACCATATTTGGGCGTTATTAAAACTTGCGAAAATGGAAGGATTAGAACAAGTTTATTTTCATGCATTTATGGATGGTAGAGACACATTACCAAATTCTGGAATTGGTTTTATTGAAGAATTCCAAAAGAAAGCAGAAGAGATTGGGATTGGTAAGATCGTTACGATCTCCGGAAGGTATTATGCCATGGACAGGGACAACCGTTGGGATAGAATTGAAAAAGCTTATAAAGCAATTGTTCATGGTGATGGTGAAGAATTTTCTGATCCGATAGAAGCAATGAAAAGCAGCTATGATAATGATATTACAGATGAATTTATAATTCCTAAGGTTATTACTGAGAATAATGAGCCAATTGCCAAGGTGACAGATAATGATGCTGTTATCGCCTTTAATTTCCGGGCTGATCGTATGAGACAGATAACACGTGCTTTCAAGATTCCTGGATTCGTAGAATTCAAAACTATAAATTTTGAAAAACTTAAATTTGTCAGCTTCAATGAATATGATATAAATTTTAACAGCTATGTTTCTGTTGCTTTCAAATTGCCAAAATTACCCAAAATATTAGGTGAAGTAGTTTCAGCAAATGGTCTAAAACAATTAAGATTAGCAGAAACAGAAAAATATGCTCATGTTACTTTTTTCTTTAATGGTGGTGTAGAAAAGCCATTTGAAAATGAAGATAGGGTCCTGGTAAATTCACCCCGAGTTGCTACATATGATCTGCAACCGGAAATGAGTGCTTATGAAGTTAAAGATAATCTTATTTCAGCTCTAAAAGGAAATAAATATTCACTTATCATTACAAATTTTGCAAATTGCGATATGGTAGGGCACACAGGTATTTTTGATGCAGCGGTAAAAGCTGTAGAAGCTGTTGATAAATGCATCGGTGAGATCATCCCGGTAGCCAAAGAAAATAATTATAATATCCTGCTTACTGCTGATCATGGAAATGCAGATAAAATGTTGGATGAGAATGGGAATGTATTCACAGCACATAGCATGAACAAAGTTCCAATTGTTATCTCTCTTTTAGAAAGAAACACAGCAGTCGCCGATGGAAAACTGGCTGATATTGCACCAACAATTTTAAAGATTTTGGGAATTCCCCAACCAAAAGAAATGACGGGAAAATGTCTAATCTAATTTATAGGAGTTATGAATAATGAGATCAGTTGATAGAATTGATATAAATAAGAAAAGAACCATCCCACCGGCAGCAAAACTAATAATGATGCTGGCTGTTATCATGGGATTAGTTTTACATACTTGTTGGAAGAAAACTCAAGGCGATAATCTGCAAATATCTGATATTCAGCTTTCTAATATAACTCGAATCAGTTTAGATATATCATTTACAATTGCCAGTCGTGCCAGTGTTGAGCTTGAAAAATCCTTTATGATAGAGATATACACTACATCCGGTGAACTGCTTGCTAATAAGCTCACACGCCTTACTATCCCACCCAAAACAAGAAAGAGATATATAAAAGTTTTGCAGAAATTCAATATGCCGCTTAATGATCCTGATGATATTGGTGATTTTAAGATCTATGTATATAAATAGGAGACATAAATGAAAAAATATTTTTTACTCGTTTTATCATTATTATTCAGCCTGATCTTTGCTGAAGATATTAATGTAAAAACAATTAACGATTTAGC
This sequence comes from Candidatus Cloacimonadota bacterium, assembly GCA_023137125.1. Lineage (GTDB taxonomy): Bacteria > Cloacimonadota > Cloacimonadia > Cloacimonadales > TCS61 > Tenebribacter. The sequence continues at coordinate 7,719 of JAGLPW010000064.1, forward strand.
ATCTAATCAGCAAATATCTAATGATTCTTTATTTACATTATTAGCAAATTGGCAAAATTATTCTCAACCGGAAAGCACTGATGTTTTTCTTTTGGAACACAATCAAGTTAATGATACTTTGGCAGCACCATATGTTGTTTATATTCCAAAGGGATACGATTGTAATAAGAAAACTCCTCTCATATTCTACCTCCATGGTGGTGTTAGCACAAAGGTTTTTCATGACACACCGCTAGAGTATGCTGAGCAGAATTATTTCACAAAGTATGCCAAAGAAAACAATTGGATTATTGTGTATCCTATGGGAAATAACGATACTGCCTGGTGGAATTTAACCGGGATCAATAATTTAAAAGCGCAAATAAGAAAGTTGAAATTTCAATATAATATTGATGATAAAAGGATTTACATATCAGGATTTTCTGATGGTGGATCGGGTTCATTCCATCTCGCTTTAAATGCACCGGATGATTTCGCAGCATTTTATCCTCTTAACGGAATGATCTCGGTGGGAAGTGTTGTAACACAAATCCCAGTATTCCTTCCAAATTTTAAAAATAGATTTATATACGCTATTAATACAGATGAAGATGGGCTCTATCCTGCCAAAGGGATGCGTAATTTTATTAAACTTTCATTAGAAGCAAAAGCTAATTTGTTTTATAAAGAATATTGGGGTATCGGACACGCTTTTGATTATGCTGATGATGAACTTCCTATAATTTTTGAAAACATGAAAACTAAGGTGAGAAATATCTTCCCACCTGAAATATATTGGGAAACTGCAACTCTGGATTATGGTAAATGCGATTGGATTCAGATAACGGCAATTGATACAATGCTCGTTCCAAAAGAATGGCAAATTGAATATAATATAGAAATTGCTGACGAAAGGGTTTCCTTTGGGTTTTATAATGATCGTGAGTATGAGGATTATGGAACCAGAATATCAAAAGTTATGCAAGGGTCTGCAGTTGAAACAATGGGTCTAAAAGAAAATGACATCATCATTAAAATGGATGGAATTGAAGCTGAAAATATTGGTAAATTACTTGAAATGCGAAGTAAGAAAAAACGCGGTGATAATTTCACTCTAACGGTTTTAAATGCCGATAAAGAGACTCAATTATCGGGTCAATTCCCGGAAGTTACTCATTATAATGCTTTGAATTATACAATGCCTTCCGGAGCCGTAAAAGCTGTTCATTACGGTAATCATTTTAGCATAGAAACTTCACGTGTTTCTAATATAGTATTATACATTCATCCTTATATGATAAATCTTGATATTCCGGTTGTGATCTCAATTAATGGAAAAGAGGTATTCAATAAAATTGTTGAGATCGACCGTGAATTCATGACACAGAACTTCATAGAGAACTTTGATAAGAAAGCTCTCTGGGTTAATAAAATTAATTTAAGTATTGGTGAGTAATAATGAAGATATATTTTCTTTTGTTATCATTAATTCTCTTTTTCTTTCTTTCATGTGATACCACATCACCAGATGAACTGGATAAGAATGAGATCATTGATATCCTGGATTCGATTCAATCTAATTTCAATATGAGTGATCTTGATGGCATTATGCAATATTATCATCAAGATTTCTTTCATAACGGAGATAGCTTTAATTGGGAAAGAACAATCTGGGAGATTAGATTAAATGATTATGATGATTTATTCTTCGAAGATATTGAAATATCATTGAATGGAGATTTTGCAACTGCGTCTTTTATAATGCATCTGGATGAAACAATTACAGATGAACCTTCTGATGAAATTGGAGATATTAGTTATTTTTTTTATGACTTCGAAAGCTGGAAGTTGTGTGGGAATAATTTTATCGTTTTTCCTTAATTTTTACTAGAGTTAGAATCTTGGCTGATATGCTCCACAACCTACAAAGATATTATTATTGAATTTCTTGAGGTATGTTAGTTTCATTTCAACTTTCTGGGTTTCGTAATTTCTCCAGTAGTATTCCTTCCAACCATTATTTGATTCTTTCATGAGCTCAATAAAATCTTTAATAAAGTATTTACCGGCAGAATCTTTCAGATCAATAACATTTTTACCATTAAGAGCTTCTTCACCTCCATGACACAAAACATTACCATCCATATCAATAACAAACAGATAAAGATCTTTAAATTGAAATCGCCCTTCTTTATTTCTGAAATCTAGAAAAGCTTTTTCTAATTCTGTTACTTGCATGAATTGAATTGCATCTTCAACCATTATTTTCGCCTCTAACGGTGTTCCATATTTAATTCGGTCTTCTCTAGAAGCTAATGCTGAACCGGAATAAGTACTCTGCTCAAGCATTGGGTCACCAATTGGCTCATTGGTTGTAGGATCATCGGCTGATAAGCTTAAACAAAATGCAATTATGAGAAATGGAATAATTGTTCTTTTCATACTTACCTCCAAATAGGTTTATAAATAATGTAATTGTTAATAATATAATTGCTAAAATAAAATAAAAAAACCGTTCTTTCGAACGGTTTTTTGTATTGGTGCAGAAGGCGGGACTTGAACCCGCACACCCGCATTGGGCACAAGATCCTTAGTCTTGCGTGTCTGCCAATTCCACCACTTCTGCTAATTTCTTATTCTGTTGCTTCTTTAATTGGTTCTTCTAAAGGAAGTACTGGAAGTTCTTCCTGCTCAAGCGGCTGCTCAACAACTTGTTCTTTTTTCATCTTATCAACTGCTTTACTGCTTGCTGAAGTGCCACTACCGCCTCTCAATTGGAATGCTAGCAATATACAATTGATCATGAAAAGAACTGCAAGTACCTGAGTTGCATTCTTTAAAAACTTAGATGCACCCTGACCACCAAGAACATTAGATGCTGCTCCACCTACCATGCCGTCGAGAGCTCCACCTTTACTTGACTGAGCTAAAATAACCAAAATCAAAGATACTGAAATTATAACATGTATTACCATTAATACTGTATACATTATTTCTCCTAATTACTTACTGCGAAACACATTTATTTGTGCCCCTTTTTAGTGTCAACCATAAATTGATCTCAGAATAAATTAAATATTTGTTACTTAAATCCTAAGATATTCTTCACATATTTCATTTTCTCAAATGCAATCTCTCGTGCTTTTTTCGAACCTTCATCTAAAATATTATCAATGAAGTCTTTATTACTCATCAACTCATTATATTTCTCACGCATGGGAGAAACCATTTCATCCATAACTTCAAATAGTTCCTGTTTAGCATATCCCCAACCCATACCACCTGCAAGATACTTTTCACGTAAGTTATTCTGCTGTTCTACTGAAGCAAACAATTTATATAGAGCAAAAATATTGCATTTATCGGGATCTTTGACCTCTTCAATAGTTTGAGAATTAGTCACGACTTTCATGAGCAATTTTCTTAATTTCTTAGATGGGAGGAATAATGGAATTGTATTGTTGTAGCTTTTACTCATTTTTCTTCCATCTAATCCAATAACTGTATGTGTAGATTCTCTTATTAATGGCTTGGGAATTGTAAGAACATCCTTCTTATAAATATGATTTACACTTTGAGCGATATCAATTGTCATTTCAAGATGCTGAGCTTGATCTTTTCCCACCGGAACAACATCAGAATCAAACAGTAAAATATCTGCTGCCATTAATACCGGATAAGTGAACAATCCCATATTCACACCATCGTCAGCATCTCTGTTCAATTCATTATTACTTTGAACCAAAGCTTTATAAGCGTGTGCCCTGTTCATAAGCCCTTTGGAAGTAAACGCCAGTAATATTGTAGATAGATCGAAAGTTTGTGGTACTTGCGATTGCCTATAAACTAAAGCCTTCTTTGGATCTAATCCGCAAGCAAGCCAGGTTGCAGCAACTTCGTAGGTCATCTCATTTATTTTTTGTGGATCTTTTATGGAATTCAAAGCATGATAATCCGCAATAAAATAGCGTGCATCATACTCTTTTGTAAGTTCAATAGCCGGTTTTATAGCACCAAAATAATTCCCTATATGAGGTGTACCAGTAGGCTTTATCCCAGTAAGTGCAATTCCTTTATTCATCTATCCTCCTTTTTCAACCACGAATCAACACGAATAAGCACGAACTTTTATCTCTAAATCAAATAACAGATTGACACTGATATTTTCTCTTTATGTTTTCGTACTCTTTTATTAATTATCATTTTACTTCAAAACGTAAAGTAAAACTTTTTTACTTTCATTCTGATTAAATAGAAATATTTCGTTCGTATCAGAATAAAACAATCTGCATTTTAATCCTTCCAAATTGATCATTCCGTGTTGGATATTGGATATTCATCTTTTGTTTTTTTTCAATTCTTAAAATTCTCAAATGATACTTCCTATCATGTCATATTCCCAGGCATCAATGATCTCAACTTCTACAATATCACCGATCTCAGCATTTCCTTCGGTAACAAAAACTACTCCATCAATTTCTGGAGAATCGAAATAACTCCTACCTTCATAGAGAAAACCTTCTTCACTACTTTTCTTATCGATAATAACATTTATCTTTTGTCCGACTAATCCTGCAAGGAATTCTTCAGAAATATTCTGTTGGATTTGCATAAGTTCATCTTTTCTTTGCTCTGCAATTTCATCTGAGACTTGCGGCTCCAGATCAAAAGCAGGTGTATCTTCTTCTCGAGAATAAGTAAAAGCACCCAGACGTTCAAATTTCATTTCTTCAACAAAATTTTTTAGTTCGTTAAATCTATCTTCTGTTTCTCCTGGATATCCAGTTATAAGTGTTGTACGAATAACTGCACCGGGGATTTTGGAACGAATCTCAGCTATTATCTCTGATACTCTTTCTTTAGTTACTTTCCTGTTCATACTGCTAAGGATTTCATTGTTAATGTGCTGAATTGGAATTTCAAAATATTTACAAACTTTTGGAAGTTTTGCAATCATCTCAATCATCTCAGAAGAAATATGGGCAGGATGAAGATACAAAATTCTTATCCAGTCCAGATTTTTTATAGCATTAAGTTTTTGTAATAACTCAGGAAGTTTCTGCTCTCCATAAATATCAACACCATACTGAGCTGTATCCTGTGCTGTGAGAATGATCTCACGAATACCTTTTGCAACCAAAGATTCTGTACTGACAACCAATTTCTCGATAGACACACTTTTAAGCTCGCCCCTGATAGCCGGAATTGCACAATATGAACAATGGTTATTGCAACCGTCACTTACGCGCAGATAGGCAAAATGAGGAAGTGTGAGCAGTTTTCTATCTTCTGTAGCACTTATTTTAAATACTTTCTTAAAAGTGCTGAAATCCTTTAATTGGATTATCTCATCGATCTCAGGGAATGAATTCTTAATATCTTCAAAATATCGTTTTACCAGACAACCTGTGACTATCAGTTTTTTGCATTTTCCAGATGCTTTTAAATCTGCTACTTCAAGAATTGTAGAAATTGATTCTTCTTTGGCATCCAAAATAAAACCGCAAGTATTCACAATAATCACTTCAGCTTTTTGAAGTTCTTCCGTATATTCATATCCGGCAGATTCAGTGATATATGCAAATACTTCACTATCAACCAGATTTTTTGAACATCCTAAACTTACTATTGCAAATTTCTTCATTTAATTACCCGCTAAACACGCGAAAGAACATAAAAAATATAATCATTTTAACTTTCGAAATCAATATCATTTTAAAAATATACCCGAATTCGGTGCCTTCAGTGTTCCTCGGTGTTTAATAAACCTAATCGAGTAAATGAGTGATCACACCGGAACGAAGTTTTGGTTCGAACCAGGTAGATTTTGGTGGCATAACTTCATCTGCATCAGCTATAGCCATTAACTGTTCAATAGACGTTGGATACATACTAAATGCAACTGCTTCACCTTCATCAACACGTTTTGAGAGTTCTTCCAAACCACGAATTCCACCTACAAAATCAATTCGTTTATCCTTTCTTGGATCACCAATTCCTAAAATTGGATTTAAAAGGTTATCCTGAAGAATGGCAACATCAAGAGATCTAACCGGATCGTCTTCTTTAAAGGAACCTGCTTTTGCAGTAAGATTATACCAAGTACCATCCAGATACATTCCGAAATTATGCAATTTTTTCGGACTATAACTTTCAGTTGTTGAATGAATTTCAACATTGAATTTTTCTGCTATTTTTTTCAAGAAATCTTCAACTGAGTTTCCATGCATATCTTTCACAACTCTGTTGTAGTCCATAATATAAAGCTGATTATCCGGGAAGATAACTGAAAGGAAGTAGTTATATTCTTCATCACCGGTATGATTAGGATTTGCTTCTCTACGCTTCTGCCCTACTTTTGTGCCGGAAGCAGAACGATGGTGCCCATCCGCAACATATAAAAAATCAATTTCAGAAAATATATTTAAGATCTTTTCAATATCATTTTGCTGATCGATCTTCCAGAAAATATGTTTGATCCCGTCTTCAGTTTCAATATCATAAAGTGGATTTTCTTTAATGATCTCTTCAACCATTTCATTAATATCTTTGCGAGCACGATATGTTAGAAAAACCGGTCCGGTATTGGCATTCAGTGTATCAACATGCTTGATTCTGTCCGCTTCTTTTACAGCTCTTGTATGCTCATGTTTCTTGATGATTCCATTTTCGTAATCTTCTATGGAAGCTCCTGCAACCAAGCCAATTTGATCAACATCTCCCATGATCAGGCGATAGAGATAAAAACAAGGTTTATCATCTTGAATGAGAACTCCTTCATTAAGCATTTTATACAAATTTTCTCTACCTTTCTGATATACTTCTTCACTATAAAGATCGATATCTTCGGTAAGATCAACTTCCGGTTTCACAACATGAAGAAAGCTGTTCGGTTTACCTTTGACCTCTTCTCTAGCTTCTGCTGAATTCAAAACATCATAAGGAGGAGACGCTACATCTAAAATCTTCTCTGCAGCTGGTCTAACTCCATAAAAAGGTTTGATCTTTGCCATTATTTTTCTCCTATTATTTTATGTATTTTTTATTAAATTAACTTTTTTCAACCGTCATATTCACTTCATTACCATTGATGTCCCATGTTATCATATCTTCTTGTTCACCTTTGCAGCAATGGAAGGAATCGGATAATGTTTCTGTTTTTATATATTCAGAAAATTTAGAGAAAACGTTCTGTATCTTTTCGCTTCCAACATAGAAAATCTTGATACGATCCATTATATCCATTCCCTTATCTTTACGGGTATTCTGGATCTTAGCAACCAATTCACGCGCTAAACCCTCTTCGATGAGTTCCTCATTAAGAGTTGTATCAAGAGCTACAAACAACTCTTTATTATAAGATTCAAATACAAATCCTTCTTTATCTTTTATGGAAATACTAAGGTCTTCTTCGGTAAGCTTAAATGTGCTTCCGTCCATCTCAAGATAATAATCATTGCCCTTATGAAGTGCCTCCACGATATGATTCGCATCCATTTGCTCCAAGACAGAAACAATACGTTTTATGTGCTTACCGTATTTTGGACCCATCACCTTAAAATTCGCTTTGAATTCATAAGTAACAAAATTATCTTTATCAGCAATATACTTGATCTCTTTTACATTGATCTCTTCTTTTATCAGATCTTCCATTCTGGCAATAAGCTGTTTATATTTCTCTGGAACATAAAGCGCTCCAAGAGTTTGCCGAACCTTTATCTGACAGGTATTTCGAGCAGCTCTTCCCAATGATACAAGTTTAATGACAGAATCCATTTCCTCTTCCAATTTGGAATGGATCACGCTCTTGTTCACACTTGGAAAATCATCTAAATGAACACTTTCTTTCCCTGTAAGATTAAGGTAGATATCTTCTGACAGATATGGTGCAACAGGAGCTATCAGTTTACAAACTTCCACCAGAACATGATACAAAGTAAGATAAGCTTCCTTTTTATTATCGGAAAGTTCCATCTCCCAATATCTTCTGCGGCAGCGACGTACATACCAGTTACTTAAGTCATCGATCACAAAATCCTGGATAGCACGAACACACTTTGTAGGATTATATTTATCACTATTTTTAGTAACAACCTCTATTAAATTATTCAATTTTGATATAATCCATTTATCAATTTCTATAACTTTATTCTCATCAAACTTATGTTTTGAAGCATCGAAATTATCAATATTAGCATAGGTTACGTAGAAGGAATAAACGTTCTTTAATGTTCCGAAGAATTTATTTACTATCTCGATAACCCCTTGCTCATCAAATTTGGTTGGGATCCAGGGTGGGCTCACCGCCAGCAGATACCAGCGTATTGCATCTGCTCCGTAATCTTCCATAAGTCGCATCGGATCAACAGCATTCCTTTTACTTTTGCTCATTTTCTGGCCGTTCTTGTCCAGGATCATATCGTTAACCAAAACATTTTTATAGGAAGTCTCTCCTGTTAACAATGTAGAAATAGCCAATAATGAATAGAACCAACCACGAGTCTGATCGATACCTTCACTGATGAAATCTGCCGGGAAAAGTTCTTCGAAGAATCTATCTTTATTTTCAAACGGATAGTGCCATTGTGCAAACGGCATAGCACCGCTATCGAACCAGGCGTCGATAACTTCGGGAGTTCTTTTCATCTTCCCACCACATTCACAGGTGAATTCAATATCGTCTACATATGGACGGTGTAATTCTATATCTTCAGGAACAGCGGATCCATCGTGCATTTTACCTTTTTCTCGTAATTCTTTTATAGAGCCGGCACTTTCATGTTTCCCGCATTCTGTGCAAACCCAAACATTGAGGGGAGTTCCCCAAAATCTATCTCTTGAGATCGCCCAATCGATATTGTTTTCCAACCACTCACCAAAACGTTTTTCACCCACAAAATCGGGAAACCAGTTGATCTTGTTATTATTATCGATCATCTGCTGTTTGTATTCACTTGTTTTGATGTACCAGCTTGAACGCGCATAATAGATGAGCGGACTGTCACAACGCCAGCAGAAAGGATAACTGTGAGTTATCTGTTTTCTTTTATAGAGAAGTTTACGATCCTTTAAATTCCTGATTATGCCTTTATCAGCATCTTTTACAAATACACCAGCCCAGTCAGTGATCTTATCATTGAACTTCCCAGCACCATCCACAGGTTGTATTACCGGCAGTCCGTATCTCTTTCCCAGATCGAAGTCATCCTGCCCAAAAGCGGGAGCAGTATGAACAACACCTGTTCCATCATCCATTGTCACATAATCTGCCAAGCCAATATAAAAAGCTTTTTCTTCAGGCTTTATAAATGGGAATAGCTGCTCGTACTGTGTGTGTTCAAGTTCGCTTCCCACGTATTCTTTAACTATTTCATATTCTTCATCAATTATTTCTAATCTTGCTTTTGCTAAAATAAAGTACTCATCTTGCAATTTGATCTTAACATATTTGGCATCCGGATGCATCACCAATGCAACATTCGAGATCAGCGTCCAGGGTGTTGTTGTCCAGGCAAGAAAATATGTATTCTCTTCATCTTTCAGTTTGAATTTAACAAACACAGAAGGATCTTCTGTCTCTTTGTATCCCTGTGCCACTTCATGGCTGGAAAGTGGAGTTCCGCAACTTGGGCAATACGGTACGATCTTATGTCCTTTATAGATCAATCCTTTCTTAAAGAAATCGTTCAAAATCCACCATACAGTCTCGATGTAATCATTTTCAAGTGTTATGTAAGGGTTATCAAGATCGATCCAGTAACCCATCTCTTTGGTCATCTCACGCCACTCTTTTTCATAGGTAAATACTGAATTCCTACATTTTGTGTTGAACTTCTCAAGTCCATATGCTTCAACTTCTTTTTTATCATTAAGCTTAAGCTGTTTTTCTACTTCGATCTCAACCGGAAGCCCGTGGGTATCCCAACCTGCTTTTCTTTTAACCTGAAATCCTTTCATTGTTTTATATCGACATACAGAATCCTTTAGTGTCCTAGCAATAACATGATGAATTCCCGGCATTCCATTAGCTGTGGGTGGTCCTTCAAAAAATACAAATTTCTCTGCATTATTTCTGTTTGTTTCACTTTTTACTGCTGTTTTATTATTAACCCAGTAAGCTCTTATTCTCTTTTCCAGAGTGGATGTCTTCTCTTTTACATCAACTTTGTTATACATTTATTCTCCTAAATTTTCTAACTTTTCTTCTTCGTCTTCAAATAGCTCGCTATATTGTTCTTTAAGTTCAGGAATATCCTTCACATAATTTTTCCAAGCTTCCATTACTTTATCTACGTCTACACATTTAGGGCATAATACCAGTGTATTCTCCGGTGTAGTTCCAATATAACCCCGGTCATAACAATTATTACAACTCTTCTTCTTTCTATTATGAACCGCAAACTCCTTAGCTTTGTCTAAATGTTTCTCATCAAGCTTAAACATACTCACCTCAAAAATATTTTTTCAAAAATTTTATTATATCTAAATGTGTCAATAATATATGAATAAGTTAACTACTAAAAGTAAAAAAAATTGTACTATAACATTAAATGAATTTTCTTTTTAATTATTGTGTTGGATCAATTCCCCGAATTGACCGCACTCCCGGACGATTAAGGGTAATCGTCCCTACAAAACCAAAATTTATTTCTCCAAAATTATTACATTCTCAATATGGAACGTATGAGGGAACATATCCAGGGGCTGCATCTCTTTTGGAGTAAAACCTTTCTCTATTATTAGTTTCACGTCTCTAATTTGCGTCATCGGGTCACAACTGATGTAGACGATCCTCTTAATATCAGATGGAATGTTATCAATTATCCTTTGTTCAAGTCCTTTGCGTGGTGGGTCAAAAATTATTGTATCTATTTCGTTATTTTTAAGAATTTTCGGTAATTCTGTTTCTACATAACCGGCAACAAATTCACAGTTATCAATTTTATTAAGCTTTGTATTTTCTTTTGCATCCTGAACAGCCTTTACATTATTTTCAATTCCAATAACTTTTGCTGCTTTATCTGATAGATAAAGCCCGATAGAGCCGACACCACAATAAGCATCAATCACATTTGAATCTTCTGATATAGATTGATTAACAAATTTGTACATCTTCTCAGCCTGCTTTGTATTCACCTGGAAAAACGATTTGTAGTTAAGTTTGAATTTGATCTTCCCTATCTGCTCATAAATATAATCACGACCGAATAATATTTTTTCATCATCACCCAGAATCACATTTGTTTTTTCAGGATTAATATTTTGGATAATTCCAACAATGTTTGGATAAGCTTCTAATAAAATTCTCTCAAGTTGTCTTGAGAATGGTATCTTGCGGTTTCTTGTTACCAGAATAACAATTATCTCATTTGTTCCTATAGCATAACGAATACCAATATGACGGATATTCCCAGAATGATTTCTCTCGTTATAAACTTGCATTTTAGAGGCTTCTATGTAAGATATTACTTTTTCACAAATATCATCAAAAAGAGGTGGTTGAAGACTGCATTTTTTATGCGGGATCACATTATGCGATCTGCTCTCAAACATGCCGGTAATTGGTTTTCCATCTTTCTTATCAACAGGGAAGAAACTTTTATTCCGATATGGTTCTTTGCCGGAAGCTATAATTTTATTTATCTTCCCGATCTCAATATTCTGGAAAATTTCTTCAACTATCTCTTGTTTATAAATAAGCTGATCATCGTAAGAAATGTTAAGCCAATCACAACCGCCGCACTTTCCAAAAACTTCACAATCGGGTTCGATTCTTTTAGGTGAACTTTTAATAATCTTTTCAATTTTAGCAAAACTAACTTGCCGTCTTGTGCTAATTACCTGAACATCTAAAACGTCTCCAGGAACAGCGTTGGAAACAAAAACCGGATTTGAATTTTCGAATCCAAGTCCCAGTCCTTTGTAAACAAGTTTTTCTATTTTAAGTTCTTTTATTATTCTCATTTTATTCTTTTCTTTAATTGATAGTATTTTAATTTCCAAACAACAATTATTGCTTCACGAACGATCTTTTTAGACATTTTAGATTGTCCAACTCGTCTATCAGTAAAAACTATTGAGAGTTCTTTAATCCTAAATTTCTTAACCCAGGTTCGGAAGTTCATCTCAATCTGGAATGAGTATCCATCAGATAGGATATCGTCCAGATCGATGCTTTCAAGTACTTCCCTTCTAAAACATTTGAATCCGGCGGTTGGATCGTTTATTCTCATACCAGTGATTATTTTAGCATAATGTGCTGCAAAGAAACTCAGTATCAATCTTCTAAGTGGCCAATTCACAACATTAATACCTTTTAGATACCTTGAGCCAATTACAAGATCAGCATTTTCCATTTCATCCAGAATTCTAGGAATATCATCAGGATCGTGTGAAAAATCTGCATCCATCTCAAAGATATAATCGTAACCATTTTCTAATGCGTACTTGAAGCCGGCGACATAAGCCGAACCGAGTCCCATTTTTCCTTCGCGTTCAATTAAGTGTATACGCTTGTTTTTCTTCTGTTTATCTCTCACTAATTTGGAAGTTCCGTCAGGTGAGTTGTCATCAACGATAAGAACATCAATGCTCTTCTTCTGTTTGAGTGCTGCGTCAATAATAGCAGAAACATTTTCAGCTTCATTATAGGTGGGAATTATAACTAATGTTTTCATTTTTTATCCATATTATTTTTTAGTAATTGTGCTTCAGGCACTTTTGCTTTG
>JAGLPW010000065.1 GCA_023137125.1 Candidatus Cloacimonadota bacterium
ATGCTTCCGGCTGCAACCATTCCATCTTCGTTTATTGTCTTTCCCGGCATGATAGTTGAATTCACTCCAATGCGACTGCCTTTTTTCATTGTGATCCCTTTAAAATGGTTAAAACGTTCTTTATCACGAGCCATATAGTTATCATTGCTGGTTGCAACTGCCGGAGCCACAAAACAATAATCTTCGATCTCCGAATATGCTGTAATATAGCAATTGGTTTCAAATTTACATCTTTCACCTATTGTCACAAAATTCTCTATAGCTACGTTTCTTCCAATAATATTCAGATCACCAATTTTAACATTCTCACGGATTGTAGCCAGATCTGCAATAAGGCAGTTTTTACCGATCTCACACTGAACATAAATTACTACATTTGCTCCAATCTGACATCGATCTCCAATTTTGGCAGGTTTTAAATTTGGATCCACTTTAAAAATGCTGCGAGGTGAACTAAGTGGAATTTTACCAATGATTGTATTATCATCAATACGTACATTTTCACCAATCTCGCTTCCTTCGTGGATAACCACATTATGACCGATCATACAATTTGTTCCAATTACTACATTATCTAATATCACACAATTAAAACCAATCTTGGTTCCCTTTCCAATCTGTGCTGATCCTGAAATATGTTGGTTCATTTAAACCCTCCAAGTTATGATGAAAACATATTTATCAACGAAGTATTTGAAGTAAAGTTTTTTCATAAGTAATTAAAAAAAGCCTGCAGAAATCTACAGGCTCTTATATATTTTTAGTCAGTTTATAATTTACACTACACCATGATCTAACATTGCATTTGCAACTTTCATGAATCCAGCTATATTAGCACCTTTAACGTAATCTACAACGTCACCTTCTGTTCCATATCTAACGCACTGTTCGTGAATATCTTTCATAATTCTATGAAGTTTTGCATCTACTTCCTCACGTGTCCAATTAAAGCGAAGACTATTCTGAGACATTTCAAGTCCGCTGGTAGCAACACCACCGGCATTAGCTGCTTTACCAGGAGCATAAAGAATTTTAGCAGCTTGGAAGACTTCTACAGCTTTGGGAGTACAAGGCATATTTGCACCTTCAGAAACACAAGTACAACCATTAGAAATAAGAAGTTTTGCATCTTCTTCATCAAGTTCATTCTGAGTTGCGCAAGGAAGAGCGATATCACATTTAACTTCCCAGGGACGTTTTCCCTCAATGAAAGGAACATCAAATTCATCAGCGTAATCTTTTACAACATCGCGATTTGAAGCTCTCATTTCTAACAAGAAATCAATTTTATAACCTTTTATTCCATCTTCATCAAAGACGTATCCGTCAGGACCGGAAAGAGTAACAACTTTTCCTCCTAATTCAACTACTTTCTGAATTGCGCCCCAAGCAACATTACCAAAACCTGAAACAGTTACAACTTTACCTGCAAAATTATCGTTTCTAGTTTTTAACATTTCGTCAGCGAAGTAAACATTTCCATAACCTGTAGCTTCGGGTCTGATTAAGCTTCCCCCCCAATTAAGACCTTTTCCTGTAAGAACACCTGTAAATTCATTCCTGAGTTTCTTATACATTCCAAAAAGAAAACCTATCTCACGACCACCTACGCCAATATCACCTGCTGGAACATCTGTATTGGGTCCAATATGACGAAAAAGTTCAGCCATAAAAGCCTGGCAGAATCTCATAATTTCATTATCAGATTTTCCTTTAGGATCAAAGTCGGAACCACCTTTACCACCACCCATTGGAAGTGTAGTAAGACTGTTTTTAAAAATTTGTTCAAATCCCAAGAATTTAAGTATGCTAAGTGTTACACTTGGGTGAAAACGAAGACCACCTTTATAAGGTCCAATTGCACTATTGAATTCAATACGATAACCACGGTTTACATGTACTTCACCGCTATCATCTGTCCATGGAACTCTGAACATGATAGTTCTTTCCGGTTCAACTATCCTATCCATGATCTTGGCTTCTTTAAACTTGGGATTTGCTTCATACATTTCCCATACTGAATCGACAACTTCCGTTACGGCCTGAAGAAATTCCGGCTGTGCAGGATTTTTTGCTGCAACTTGTGCGATGAACTTTTGCTTATCCATCATACCCTCCGATTTTTTTATTGATTATAGGGTCAAAAAGAAAATTGCGTTTTTATTGTCAATCTTTGTGAAATTTATTTATTACTTATGTATTTCTTTATAATGTAAGAAGTTATGTAATTAAAAAAGCCCCCGATTACTCGAGGGCTTATCTTCAATTATAAGATATATTTAAACAATGCCGTGATCTAACATAGAATCTGCAATTTTGATAAAACCGGCAATATTTGCACCTTTTACGTAATTAACGAAATCACCTTCTGTACCATATTTTACACATTGTTCGTGAATGGCGATCATTATATTATGTAGTTTTTCATCAACTTCTTCTCTAGTCCAGCTAAGACGTAAACTATTCTGAGACATTTCAAGACCCGAAGTAGCCACACCACCGGCATTAGCTGCTTTACCAGGACCATAAAGTATTTTAGATTTAAGATATACTTCAATTGCTTCTGGTGTTGAAGGCATATTTGCACCTTCTGAAACACAGATACATCCGTTATCAACAAGCAATTGAGCTTCTTCACCGTTGATCTCATTTTGTGTTGCACTTGGAAGAGCGATGTCACATTTGATACCCCAAGGACGCTTACCTTCGAAATATTCTACACCATATTTGTCAGCATATTCTTTGATTCTTCCACGCTTCACGTTCTTGAGATCCATTACGAATTCAAGTTTTTCTTTAGTAACGCCATTAGGATCATAAATGAAACCAGCTGAATCTGACATTGTAACAACTTTTCCACCAAATTCGATAACTTTTTCAGTAGCATACTGAGCTACGTTTCCGGAACCTGAAACAGTTACAATTTTACCTTCAAATGAATCATCTTTGGTTTTAAGCATTTCTTTTGCAAAATAAACCTGACCATAACCTGTGGCTTCCGGTCTTATTAGACTTCCACCCCAGTTACGTCCTTTACCTGTAAGAACACCAACAAACTCATTACGGAGTTTCTTGTATTGACCGAACATAAAACCGATTTCTCTTCCACCAACACCAATATCACCAGCTGGAACGTCAGTGTTTGCTCCGATATGACGGAAAAGTTCGCTCATGAAACTCTGGCAGAAACGCATTACTTCTGCATCAGTTTTTCCTTTAGGATCAAAATCTGATCCACCTTTACCGCCACCCATAGGGAGAGTAGTAAGACTGTTTTTAAACACTTGCTCAAAACCGAGGAATTTCAGAATACTGAGATTCACGGTTGGATGAAAACGTAATCCACCTTTATATGGTCCTATTGCACTGTTAAATTCTACTCGGTACCCACGATTAACTTGAACCTCACCGTTATCCTTTACCCATGGAACGCGGAACATGATAACTCTTTCCGGCTCAATGATCCTCTCAAGGATTTTTGCTTCTACATATTTTGGATTTGATTCATAAACTTCCCATATTGTTTCTACAACCTCATCTACCGCTTGCATAAACTCGGGTTGATTTGGATTTTTGGCTTCAATGTTAGCTAAAAAATCTTTCATTGTCATAGTACATTTCTCCTTTCCCTTTCTTTTAATACGTTCTATTTATGCGCTAAAAAGTTTAAAATGGCTTGTGTATGTCAAGGAATTCTAAATATTTTCTATATATTTAATGTTTTTAGATGATTTTAATGATTTTAAATACTTCTTTTTAATATTCTAATAAATCTAATCAAGTATATAACAGGTTAATTATAATCACCTTTTTCTTGACATCATTTTTCCTTTTTTACTTTAAATAGCTATGTTAAATTAATTTTGAGGATTAATATGAAAAAAGTATTTATAGTTATTATTTTAATATATTCGTTTTCTTTATTTGCATCACATATCGATTGGAACACAACTGAGATCACTTCTCAGAGTCATTTTTCTTTTTTGGAAGAAAGATTTGATGATAGTGCATACTTTTCTTCAAGAACGAGGCCTAAAAATCACACTCAATTTAAACTAGCAATTTCATCATTACCCAACTTTAAAAAGGCAGTAGTGAACTTTTTCTCTAATGAAAATATTCCATCTCACTTTCTGGAAATTCATACTCCAGAGAATCCTCCTAAGCAACCAACAAGCTTAAGAAATGATCCAAATTATATTCCGCTAAGAACAAGTTTTTATTTTAATCTGTTTACGGGAGCAGATTACTTTTCAAATATAACACAAAAGAATAAATACTCCTATGTTTATTATGGTTCAAAGTTATTCACAAATATAGACAATACCCTCTTTATTGACGGCTACTGGTGGTCAGGACATTTTAAAGGAGATGATATATTCTTTAAAACTTCTCCTATTTATGATAGTTGGTCACAAAATTCTGATAATAGCACGCAAACATCAGTAGACAATGTTAGTGGAAAGATCGTATATTTGAAAAAGTATGGTTCACTTACTAT
>JAGLPW010000066.1 GCA_023137125.1 Candidatus Cloacimonadota bacterium
ATCACAAGATGTGAATCCTTCTCGAACGACGTCTGAGTTAATATTATCACTTTCTCCAAGCGTTCCATCGGGATTAATATAACTGAAATAAGCTCTACGGTCTATTCCAACATTTGGTATTTCAGAACGCATATAAGTGATATACACTCCACCTGCAGGATATCCATTTGGCATGGATACTTCCGGTTGAATTCTTACATTGTGTCCATTGTAGCTGTAAGGCATGTAATCATAATAAGAGTGAATCAAAAAAGTGGTTGGATCACCATTTCCATTGAGAATGAATGAATACTCAGGTGGTGGATCCTGCTCTCTATGTCCAATTCTCGTTCCAACATGTGTAAATTGATGTTGATCATCAATTGCAATTTGAGCTGGTTGCATTAGATCATTAGCGAATACAAAAACAGATATAATAGTAATTAGGAAAATTGCTGTTATTTTCATTTCCTCCTCCCTAAAAAAAATGAATTAGCTCATTTACCGTGCATAAAAATAGATAAGATCAATTCAAAATAATTATTCAATATAACTGAAATTTTATTTTAAACTCATCCAATGCAAATCAAATAAGTCAAGAAATTTATGTTTCTTTCTCTATTTGATCCATAATACAAAATTGCAATTGTTATTCCAACCTAAATAAATCCCATGCTACATAGTAGTGATCTGTATTTTAAGACTGTGTTAATGGTATTCATTTAGCTTAACTTTTTATTTCCAGTCATTTGATAAGCAAATAGAAATTTAAATGAATGCGGAAGTAATTATGCACTTAGTACTTTCAATTCATCATAAAATGCGAATGACGTTATGGGTTGCTAGGGGTTTGGCATTATTATAACTGCATCATTTAAGCAGTAACATCTTCTTCGTTTCTTCGGTTTTTCCATTCACACTCAGTTTATAGAAATAAACTCCTGAAGAAACTCTTTTACCATCATCATCTTTGCTGTTCCAAAGCATTTCGCTTCTACCGGGATTCATATAACAATCTAATAAAGTTTTTACCTTCTGTCCTTTAATGTTGTAGATCTCAAGTTTTACCTGTCCGGATTCTGGTAGATCAAATACTATCTTAGTTTCGGGATTAAATGGATTTGGATAGTTAGTCAATTGATATTCTGTTACTGGAATTGGATCATCGGATACTCTAACGGGATCTGCTCCAAACTCATAACAACCCATATCGATGATTGCTATTCCATTCTCATCTCCATCCC
The DNA here is from genome assembly GCA_023137125.1 of Candidatus Cloacimonadota bacterium. Classification (GTDB taxonomy): domain Bacteria; phylum Cloacimonadota; class Cloacimonadia; order Cloacimonadales; family TCS61; genus Tenebribacter. The sequence continues at coordinate 1,224 of JAGLPW010000066.1, forward strand.
AAACACGATAATTATGTAGTAAATCCCAGGGTGGTAGGAAAAAACCTGTTGTATCCTGTGTGCCCGTATCGATGCAGGGAGACAACTCTGTTAGTTGATATGGATCATTACCTGATAACAGAAATAATGGATCTTCGTTAATATTACCTTCCAACCAGTTTATAGTAGCCTGGTTAGGTGGATTACCAGGATAGATCGCAGATTCTCCTCCTTCTATATCGCAATATTCAACATTCAGGATAGAAGGAATTGTAGGATAGTTACCTGTATTTATCTCATATTCGTAATCAGATTCATTATTATATAGAATGTTATTTCGAAAGTCAATTTCACCAAATATCCCAAGTGGACAGATATGTGAAGTATTCTGTGTAAAGGTGCAGTTATTTACTTCTACTGAACCAGGACTACTTATTCTCACGACATAACTTCCATTAGTAGTGGAGTTGTTAGTAAATAAGCAGTTACTAACCTTGATGTCGGGAAAGCAATCCTGTTGAGCAGAAATATTAACAGTACTATATTCTTCATATTGAAATGGAGGAATATCCGAATTAGAAAAAACACAATTTTCTAATTCTAAATAATCATCTACCTGGCAATAAAAATTAGAAACAAATTGATTAGGTCCGATTGAATCGTTATTGTCAAAAACACTGTTTTTTATAACTGCATTACCACCATCTAATGAGAAACCAGATGCTACTTCTGACAGATTATTGACTACATTTAGATTATCAATAGCTACTCCATAACAACGATAAAGGTCAACAGAATAATGAGAGCTAATATAATTTCCTTCAACTAATAAATTACTCAGTTTAATATTATCACAAGATGATATACCAATTACATCTAGCATTAACTGACCGGAAGATATGAAAGTAAAATTCTGCAAATTACAATGACCCTTACCTTCTCCCATACCATATGTTTTTTCACAATAATCATTTAGCAGAATAGTGTTATCCATATTCTCACCAGATAGATTTACATTTTTTTTACCACCTAACGGAAAAATCTGATCGTTCAATTCTCTAGAGTAAGTACCAGAAGACACATACACAGTTTTAGGATTAAGGCTGTCTGATTCTATCTTTTGAAGTGCTAAAGCAATTGTTTTCAATGGGGTTTCGGGTGTTAATCCATTATTTGTATCTTCCCCTTCACAAGATACATAAAGATTTTGGTTTATTCTTTCAATAAAATTATTCTGTATATTAAAGGTGAGTTCACCGGTGTTTGCTATTTGGTGATTATAACGAGCATAGTAGTCAAAATCGTCGAATACTGTAAAGGTATCTACAATTACTTCAACATCGTTAACCGCATCAGATACAAATATATCCATTATGCTTCCAGCAAAATTGTTATAAATACTGCATAAATTCGCTGGATCAAAAGTTACAGTGGACTCATATAATATATTTATTCCACCACCTGCAATTGCTTGATTATTGAAGACACTTACACCAGATAACCCTACTGAAGCTTTTTGAATTTTAATTCCACCACCAGAAACTGCTGAATTATTATGAATTCTGCAATTAATAATGTTAACTGACGGTGGAGAATTTGGATAGGGTGTAAAGATTAAGACTCCTCCTCCCAACCGATGTATGTCCCCATACATAATTGAACCAGATCCATTGGTAATTGTAAATCCTCGAAGAATAGCATTTACTTCCTCATTGGCTATTATAACACATGACCCTTGTTGATTACCATCAATTATAGTAGTAGTAATATAAGTTTCATCTCCAGTTATTAATTCCAGACTAGCAACAGTGATGTTTTTACCGTTGTAATTTACATTCTCATAATATCTTCCGGGATAAACCAGAACGGTATCACTATGAACAGAAGCATTGATTCCTTCCTGGATGGTTGTGAAGTTGCCTGTACCATCCTGCTTGATGTGCCATGTTGTGGAATTTAACAACGAATAAGACAAACAAAACAAACAAAAGAGATAAACTTTTAATTTCATAATCTCCTCGAATTCATCCTCAGCCCCACTCTGCTAATCAAGAATGGGGCTAAAGGATGATACAATTAAATATTAATGTTACTTAAGAAGCAACATTTTTTTATTTATTGTTTTTTCACCTGTTGATAACCTGTAAAAATAAACACCGCTGGCAACTTGTTTTTTGTTGTTATCAGTTCCATCCCAGACTGCTTGATAATGTCCGGAATCTTTGATTTCATTAACCAGGATGCTGACTTTTTGTCCTTTGATATTGTACACAGTAAGTTCAACATCTCCTTCATCTGCTAAAGAATAATTTATTGTTGTTATCGGATTGAAAGGATTAGGATAATTCCCTACCAATTCCGTTACAGCAAGAATCAACGTATTGTTCGAGCTGCCTGTTATTGTTATGTTGAAAATATCTGATGCTTCAGATTCAAACAGATCATAGTAAATAGCTGTTACATAATAGTTATATTCATCATCTTCAAGATTTTCATCAAGATAGGATGTTGACTCAGCATCCAATTCTGCAATCAATTCCTCATTTCTGTATAAGTTATATCCGGTAATATTCGGATTATCAGGATTGGGAGATTCCCAACTGAGATTGACTGAGTGTTCACCTTGAAGAACACCATCAAAATTCAGTGGTGCTTCGTTTGCAATCCAGATTTCAAGTTCGTTCGAAAAGTCAGAAAAATTACCAGCACCAAATACTGCTCTAACTTTGTAAGTATGAATTCCATTAGGAACATCGGTATCTTCGAAAGTTGTTTGAATGGAAATTTCTTCTAAAAGTTCATCATCTCGATAGATTTGATATCCGGTTAATGAACGCAGCAATTGAGGAGCAATCCAGTTTAAATCGAGCACATTGTATACATCACCGAAATTATAAGATAATTCGGTAGGATTGCTCAAAATGACATCTGCTTCAGCAAATCTGGAAACGGAATTTTCATATCCAGTGTAAGTTACATAAATTTCATACTGATGATTCCCCTCTTCCACATCTTCATCCATATATTCTGTATTGGAAGGAAGTAGCTGCACGATTTCTGCGCCATCACGAAATATCACAATACTGAGTGCATCTGGAGTATTTTCATCGAAATTCCAGCTGAGATTTACGTTATTGAAATCCTCCACTTCTACCTTAAAACTACTCACAGCATGCGGTCCTGGAATTTTGAGAATACAACTTTTATATTGATATGTATTTAAGTCTGTTCCGTTGCATACAAAAGTTAAATGATCATTGCTTATCCATCTGATTCTAAACAATTCATAATCTTCAGGAATATTCACTCCATTATCAACAAAAAAATCTATTGCATTCATCAAACTATCTTCAGGATTCCATAAAATTGGTGTACTAACCATATTATTCCAGTTTGCAATTTCTCCTCCAGCCCAACCATCGTCAGTAATTGTTCTAAAATGAGTATGGATAAATTCCAGATCGTCACCTTCTAAGGCTACAAGATCAAGATTATTCCAAATCGCACCTTTGTTACCGTTATATCCTGCGCACCAATCTCCATTGGGACTTAATGAACTTACAGTAGACCAAGAATCAAGAATGTAAGGTAATTCAATAATATCTGTTTCATTCCAGAGAACAGGTCTCCAGATAGATCTTTCTTGGGCAGCATAACCTCCAATTATTGAGCCATCTGCAGTAATACAATCTGCTCGACTATCTGACCAATTCAGGACATCCGGTAAAAGAACACTTCCAGATACCGGAGTCCATTTATAAGCTTTTGCTGATCCCATACCACCACTGTACCATTGAAGTCCTACAATTACAGACCCATCATTGTTGATAGCGTTTACAGTATTTGTCTGATCAGCTTGAACACTACCAAGAAAGTTTGGCTCTAGAGTGTTAATATCCCACCAGCAAGCAGTTGAATTTCCATTTGAATCGACTTCTTTTCCAGCAATAATTCCGTTTTCAGAAATAGCAGAGCCTTCACTGGAAGCACTTATGTATACAACTCCAGTATCTTCTGTCCAATAAGCACCACCTCCTCCTTCGGCTCCTCCTACTAGGATTGAACCGTCGTCATTTGCATCCAGAATCCAGGGAATGTCGATAGTAATAACTTCACCAATCGGGATGGCTGAAATGCGGACAACCATAACAACTAACACTAATAAAAGAATTTTAGTTTTTCTTAACATTATTATCTCCGTTTACATTGTTTTGGCGGAGCAGGCTGTACGAAGCCTGCTCCGGCTTATTATCTTGTATTGAGTGTTTGCCTATTTTAAAAGTAAACACTTCTTCATATCAACACTTCTATTATCAATTATTAAGTTGTAAAAATAACAACCTGAACTTACTGGATTTCCCGAATCATTTAAACCATTCCATTCGACTGAGTGATAACCTGGAACCTGATTTTGATTAACCAAAGTCATTATCCTTTGTCCTTTGATGTTGAATATGTCAATTTGGATTCTAGCATTTTCTTTTAAATTGTAGTTAATTGTAGTTGAAGGATTAAAAGGATTTGGATAGTTTTGATACAATTTTGTAATTGTTGGAAGAAGATCATTTACTCCAGAACCTTCTTCTACAGTGATAGACCAGATTATTTCTATCACATATTCTTCATCAGATGTTATTGATTTGATTTCTATATTACCTGAATCTAAGAATTGATAGATGAATTCGGAAGCTATCTCAACTTGTATTTCATCGTTCACAAACCATTCATAGTTTAAATCACTATCAATATCTTCCACTTCTACACTAAATGAAACAGTGCTGTCTTGCATAACAGAAAATGATAATTCTTCAGGTATAAAGCCAATAAGAACAGGTTCGTCATTGACCGGTGTTACGATAATATCAACAACATCTTCAGCAGTTGCTCTGTTTGCATTATCATCGATAGTAAAGGTTAGTGTTTCCGTTCCATTCCAATCATCCGTTGCACCAAAAGTGACTTCCAGATCAACAATATCAACTATGATCTCTGTATTTCCGCTTACAGAAAGTGTAAGGTCATCCGGATCAACATCATATACATAATTTGAGAAATCAACAATCAGTTCACCATCTTCTTCAAATGTGAAGTTATCCGGTAATACAATAGTTGGATCATCATTGACCGGTGTTACGATAATATCAACAACATCTTCAGCAGTTGCTCTGCTACTCTCTCTTGATTTTGTATTTTGTCTATCAATAGATAAATTATTTGATTTTCTTTTGCCAGCTGTAAAGGAAATTCTATCGCCCTGGTCATCATCAACAGTGAAAGTTAGAGTCTCATTTCCATTCCAATTATCAGTTGCACCAAAAGTGACTTCCAGATCAATTATATCAACTATGATTTCCGTATTACCAGTTACAGAAAGTGTAAGATCATCCAAATCAACATCATATACATAATTTGAGAAATCAACAATCAGCTCATCATCTTCTTCAAATGTGAAGTTATCCGGTAATACAATAGTTGGATCATCATTGACCGGTGTTACGATAATATCAACAACATCTTCAGCAGTTGCTCTGGTTGCATTATCATCAATAGTAAAGATTAGTGTTTCCGTTCCATTCCAATTATCTGTTGCACCAAAAGTGACTTCCAGATCAACTATATCAACTATTATTTCTGTATTACCACTTACAGAAAGTGTAAGATCATTCGGATTTCCACCTGCAATGTATTGAGTAAAATCTTCTACTATTATCCCATCTTCGGGAAATGTGAAGTCATCAGGAAGAACAATTGTCAGTGCAGGAACGGGAATGAAGTCAGCCCCAATATCCCATCTGGTTCTGGTTTCATAGTTGATGTCGTCACCAAACCAGCGAGCAGGAACAGCAGCTGCATCAAAGCAGACAGAAGTGGTTGAGTCAATATTCAGATCACCATTAGCTGCATCTATATAGATTGGATCACCGAAGACTGAGTTAGCAGCAAAACCGTAAGCTGTATTTAGTGAAGCCAGATCAGTGAAAGATTCAGTATAACCAACTTGGAATAATTTATTACCTGCAACCGTGAAATAGCAGTTATTATTAAAGGAATCAGCAGTGTAGTAATCTGTCATAATTCCACCCATCAGCTCGATATTGATAATACCCCAAGAACTCCAGGGATCGTTATCATCCACGTCTTTATGCAAAGCATTGTTATGAACATTGGCAGATGATTGTGTGAGAGCGATACACTGAGCAGGAGGTCCGAAGAATCCACCGAAATACGGATTGTTATAATGTAATGAGTTGTTCCAGATTTCAATGTTGGCTCCAGCACCACACATGGCAAGACTGATATTAGCAGCGTTTGTGTCGTAGATGAAGTTATTCCAGATCTTAATGTCCTGGCTGTTCTGAGCAAGTAATCCTACAAATCCGCTATCATAAAGTTTACAGTGTGAGATATCGATGTTAGTAGAACCATCCAATAACAAGACTCCACTGCTGAACTCATTAACACCATCCAGTTTCATTTCAAAACCTTCCAGGTAGAGCCAGGCTGTGTTCATAAGGCCAATCGCATATGAGTTAAAGCTTCCGTCGATGATAACATCTCCACCGACAGGATAGATATGAACCGTGTTGTTGGCATCAGCTCCCGGGATCGTTCCGTTCAATGTTGCTGATTCTACATAAGTACCAGCTGTTACTTCTACGTTTAATGGTTCGGTAATACCATTAGTTACGAGATCGGTAAAACATTCATTAAATGTTAAATAATCTCCACTTCCATCAAAATTAATGGTTTTTGTTACAGAATATAAACTGTTTATATTCAGTATAACCATTAAAATAAAAACTACCATAAAAAATAATTTTTTCATTTTTCCTCCGTGTTATTTATTTTGATCGTATTATTAAATATTGTTATTAATTCTTTGATCCTTAAAGGTTTCTTTATAAAGTAATTAACTAAATTATCATTTTTTACATGATTTTCTAAAGGTTCAGTGCTGAAACCGGTATATAAAATTGTATATATATCAGGATAAATTTTTCTGGTTAACCTGATAAGTTTTAAACCCGACATTTCAGGCATCATATAATCCGTTAGAATAATGTGATATCTAAAATCTTCCAAACTCCTCAAAGCTTCACTGGGTTTTGTGTAGGAATTTACATGATATCCTTCTGAACTCAAGAAGGAATGGAGACTCTTCAGAGACATCTCATCATCATCAACTAATAAAATCTTAAAATCATCCTGAAATTTTTTCATACCACATTCAATAACACGAATTGTGCCAAACTAAGCTGATATGGAGAAATAAATTTTAAGCTTATACTAAATAATGAGTTATGAGTATATTTGTGAGGGGATGAAGATATTAATATGTCTCAATTTTTTTATAGATATTGAGTTGCTTATAAAATAATTGAGAACTATAAAAAAATTGAGAATTTATTTTAAACGAGCCATTTTTACAAAAGTTGCCCAGGCAATATTTAGATATTTTGCTGCTTTATTAATGTTTCCATCAAAGATTTTATGAACTTTTCTAGCTACTAGGTATTCAATTTCCTTTAATGGATATTTTTCTGCAGAAAGGTCGAGTACCAATTTCTTATCCGATGTTTCAAATTTGCTTGCTTCAAGAAATTGTAAATGTTCGGATTTCAAGATCTTATCATTCTGAAGCAGGCAAACTCTTTCTATTGTATTCTTCAATTCACGGATATTACCGGGCCAGTGATAATTCTCCATGAGAAAAACAGCATCCCGATCTATCGATTCAAACATCCTGTTTTTTTCCCTACAGACCTTATCCAGCATCATACGGGCTAAAGGTGCGATTTCTGATTTTCGTTCTTTTAAGGGAGGAATATAAACATATCCGGAATTTATGCGATAATAGAGATCTTCTCGAAAAAGCTTTTTTTCTACTTTATCTTTCAGTGATTGATTCGTAGCACAAACAAAACGGATATTTAACTTAATACTTCTTTTCCCACCAATCCGATAAATCTCTTTCTGTTGAATTGCTCGTAGGAGTTTTGGTTGCATTTCCAAAGGCATATCACCGATTTCATCCAGAAAGACTGTTCCATCTTGTGCTAATTCCAGTTTGCCGATCGAACCCTCACTTTTTGCTCCGGTGTAGGCTCCTCTTTCATATCCAAAAAGTTCACTTTCAAATAAGGTTGAAGAAATTGCAGAACAATTTATAGTAATAAATGGTTTCGTTGTTTTTTTATTACCTTTATGAATTAACCTGGCAATAATTTCTTTGCCGGTTCCGGTATCACCTTCGATCAAAACCGGCAGTTCAGGATTATCATGTAATTTCAAGCATAGATCAACGATCGATTTCATCTTTTCGGAAAAAATCCCGATATCTTCTCCTTCGATGATATCCGAATATATTCTTTTAAATCGATCAAGTTCAATTTTTATCTCATTTGTTTGTTCAATTTCGTGATCATACTTCTCATTAAGTTCGGATAAGGCTCGTTTGAGTTCCCTTTTTTCGATGATTTTTTTCAGGATTAAATCTAATTGGTGAACATAAATCGGTTTTAAAATATAATCGGTTGCCCCTTCCCGCAATGCTTCAATACAGGTTTCAAGTTCACCAAAACCTGTCATCAAGATCACATCTGTTTCCATTCCTCCGGGTAATTCCTTGATTTCTTTCAATAATTCAATACCGTTCATTCCCGGCATTTTAATATCGGAAATTACTATTGGGAAAGTATCCTTTTTATAAATTTCCAGGGCTTGCTTGCAGTTGTCGGCAGAGCTTACTTCATAACCCAAAGGATCAATCAAAAAACTTGAAACTGCTTCTAAACTATCATGATCATCGTCGATAACTAATATTCTCATTGTTCACCTTTTAATATTGGCAATGTTATTTTAAAAGCGACTCCCATTGACTCTTTATTTTCAAAAAGTATTTCTCCATTCATTTGGGTAATATAGTTTTTCACTATTGCTAATCCTAATCCCATACCTTCATCAGGATTTTTTGTTGAGTAAAACGGATCGAAAATATCTCTTCCATCATTTATGGTTAGTCCGATGCCATTATCTTCTATATGGAGAATAACATTATCTTTTTCTAATTCTGTTTTTACTTTGATCTTTTTCGTTTTTCTTTCTGATCTATCGAGTGCATGAATTGAATTCGTAATTAAATTAATAATTATCTGTTCTATATGAACTTGGTTACCTGAAATGAAGGGATTCTGAGAAGTATATGAAGTTTGTAATTCAATACCGTGTGAACGAATCTGTTGAGTTATAAAACTCAATGCATCAATTATACACTCATTAATGCTAAGAGATTTGTTTTTAATTAGATCATCTCCTGAATTCCAGTAAGTTCGCATATGTTTTACTATTTCATCTATTCTTTGAGCTGATTTAAATATTTTTTCTACAGATTGACGATATCCTTCCGGTAGAACTTTGTCTCTATCATCTTTGAATAAGATTCCGTCGGAATTAATGACAATGGAGTTCAAAGGTTGATTAATTTCATGTGTAATACCTGCAGCCATAACGCCAATTGTTGCCAGTCTGGCGTTTTTTTCTAATAATTGTTTTGTTTCTAATTCCTTTTTTTCCATTTCATAAGCAGCTTCTAACTTAGCAATTCTATGAGCAATTTTTTCAGAATACATTTGTTCATGAAGTTTTAAACTAAGTTGAAGATATTTATAAGCATTATTATAATCCTCTAAATTTTCATATACCTTTGCCAGGTTACCGTAGCAGAACCAAAATATTTCATTATTGTTGATCTCTTCTGCAATTTGAAGAGCCTTCAAAGAAAAGGTTAAAGCTTTCTCAGGTTTTTTTTCATTTATATAGGAGTGACTTAATCCTATTAAAATAAATGCTTCAGCATTCGAATCCTTCTGTATTGTTAAGATTTGCAGAGCTTGTTCGAAGTAATCAATAGCCTTTTTGTTTTGCTTCAAATCTATATATAATTCACCTAAGCTTTTTAAAGCGTATGCTAAATCAATATTTTTATTCTGTTCTTTTGCTATCCGTATTGTTTCTTGGAAGTACCTGATGGCTTCTTCGTTATCTTCACATTTGGCAAAGTGCTCCCCGAGATTATTCAAAGTTGCGATATTTTCAGGATAATATTTTAGGCTTTGAAGGAAATACTCTTTGGCTTTTTCAGGTAAATTCAGAGCATTATAATAGACTCCGATATTGCACATTGTTTCCGAGATTTTAATATCTTCTTTCAATCTTTTGAATATAGATAATGCTTGAAAACCAAAATCTAAAGCTTTATCCAGTTCTAATTTTGAGTAATGTATTAACGATATCTCTTTATACAACTTTGCGATGCCTATCTCATAATTTGTTTCCAGAATTTGATCTAAAACTGTTTTAATGAAATTAATTGCCTTATCTTCCCTGGAAAGAAATCGATGGTGTGAGCTGATCTTTAAGGCAAAATCCACTTTCTTGCTAATGTCTTTTTCTTCATCAAACCGTTTCTGTAAAATTTCAATTTCACTTTTCATGCATTTCCCTCAAAATTCTATTCAACAAGTTTTCGCAAAAAGATTTTTCAGTCAAAGCATTTATATTTAATTGAAATTTAGTTGAATAATGGAGCTCCTGGATCCTGAACCTGCAAAGCAATGATTTTATTGATAAGAATGCTGAGAATAACAGTATTTAACTTATTAAATAAGATGAGCCGTTACAACACACAAATTGGAGCTTGTGAAGCAACGACTCTTTGAATCTACAACTTCATAAACAAGATAAATGAATGGAAAAGTTGCAGCGGTTTGGCATTTTCTTACTAATGTACAAATTTAAAATAAAATCCAGCCTGAGAATCTCTCAAGCTGGGTTTATGGTATTACTTCAGAAGCAGCATTTTCTTAGTCTTTTGATAACTATCAGTCACCAGTCTATAGAAGTATATACCACTAGCCACTGATTTATTTTTTTTGTCTTTTCCATCCCAAATAATCTCATGATAACCTGCTTCAACAAAATCATTAATCAGTGTCTTAACCTTTTGACCCTTTATGTTGTATATTTCTAGAATTAGCTTAGAATTAGTATTTAAAGAGTAAGAAATTGTTGTTTCCGGATTGAAAGGATTTGGAAATACAGAAAGTTCACATTTTAGCTTATGTATGATATTTTCAGATACCGAAACAATGTTTTCATCCGTTCGCATTAGATGAACACCATTTGAGTAGAAAATATAACCATCAGATAATTTATGATAATAATTCAGAAGAGTATCCATATACTCAACCCACACAATATTGAAATCATAATCAAATTTTATAATATTCGGCACTGCTGTAACAAGATATGCATTTTCCTCTGGTAAATCAATGGCATACCAGCAATTATAACCATTATCTGGATCAAGTATTTCTTCAGTAAGTAATTCACCATCTAAATTAAATTTGGCATAATAACCTCTGACACTTCCGGGAATAGCCACTTCACCAACAATTAGTAATTCATTATTTGAATTCTCAAGAATCCAATTCCCATGATCACTCTCGCTAACATGATCATATCTATAAGTCCATAGAGTATCTCCCAAAGCGTCTGTTTTTATTACTAGAATATCAGCTGCACCAATTATGAATTCATCTAAGACATATCCGATAATGGCATATCCACCATCAGAAGTCTTTATTAAACACTTACCAACTGTCGCATATTCTCCTATTTCTATATCTTGGTTCCAGATTTCATTTCCATCTTCATCTATTTTTCTAAAAGCTAGAGAGCCATCACTTATTCCGGTAAGAACAATTGTATTATTATCATCGTTTATCATGGAGTAAATAGCAAAATCAGTTTGCATATGCCAAATTCTGTTACCATTAAAATCGCGTTTAATCATATAGCATTCACCACCATTAATTATACAACCATCGCTTGTCTCTACTATTGCTCGAGATTCATTCCACCCCATAAAACTAAGAGTATCTTTATCTGCCCAAAGAAAATTGCCTTCACTATCGGTTTTTAATACATAGCCAAACCATTCTTCATATCCACCCGTACCGTCTTCAATTATGTAATATCCTGTAACTGCAAAGCTGCCATCTTGACAAATAGCCATATGTGGTTTAACGTTATATCCATCTGCATAAAATGGATTATACCAATACTCCCAAAGAATATCTCTTGTGGTATTATTAGTCCAATTTATAGGGTTATAGGTTCGTACCCTGGTGTCTTGAGCTAAAATGGAGGATGCTATAAAAAGCAATAAGAAAATGAGAATAATAGTTGTTTTAGATTTTAGGTTTAGATTATTCGTAATTCTATACATATTCTCTCCGTTAAACTTAGTCGTATTGCATCATTATTTGATATTAATAATTTTCTGATAGATACAATTTCAAACAAAAGTTAATAAGTAGAAGTTGTCAAATTTATTCAAATAAAAGTTGCAGCAGTTTGGCATTTATTCATAATTACTTTAGTTATTTGAAATAGGATATCAAAAACCGAGTATGGAGACATAATAATTGAAGAAGATAAGTTCCGATTATACCCTTTTCGATTTTTTTTCTCGGACGCTTTTATACGTACTATAGCTACTTCTAAATATTTCCATTGATACACTGTTTAAGATAAATACTACTCTTCCAGAAGTTTGAAAGTTGTTGACAAGTTGTTATGAAAAAATAGTTTATGGAATTGAGATTACATAAATAAAAGTAAATTTGATGAGCAGCTAAGATTAATTGTAGACAAAGTTGAAATAATGGAGTCTAATATGAAATTTAAAATTAAATTTATT
>JAGLPW010000067.1 GCA_023137125.1 Candidatus Cloacimonadota bacterium
ATTAAGAATAGAAATATGTTGTCAAGCTGGCATTAAATAATTATTTTAGATTATGTATTATTAGAAAAAAACAGGTTGGAAAGAACAGATGAGAAAAATAGGATTAACACTTGGTGGTGGTGGAGCTAGGGGAATTTGCCATATTGAGTTCCTTAAGGTTTTAGATGAAATGTGTTTGAAGCCTTCAATTATTTCCGGAACAAGTATAGGTGCAATTATTGGTGCTTTTTATGCTTCGGGATTATCTGGAAAGGAGATCAATGATCTTTTAAATACAATTGATATTCGCAGAAAGAAAACAGAAGAGGAAACACCTTCAAGCAATAATGAGGGAAATAGATTAGAAAAATTTGTTGATGATAAACTAACTGACATAAAAGAATATTATAAAAAATTTGAAAATATCCACAAAATGATCGATATTTCATTTTTTAAGAATACAAGTTTTTTGCATGGAAAGGGAGTTGAAAAATTCTTTGAAGAAAATCTACCGGTAAAAACTTTCGAAGAATTAAAAATACCTTTAAAAATTGTTGCAACAGATTATTGGGAACAGAAACAAGTTGTTTTTGATTCAGGTGACCTTATCCCGGCAATTCGTGCAAGCATGTCTATCCCTGCTGTATTTGAACCTGTAATACTAAATAATTTGGTTTTAATTGATGGTGGCATTACTAATAACCTACCATTTGATATAATTCAAAATGAATGTGACATTACAGTTGCAATTGATGTTTCGGGAAGTTTGAGTATTCCAACAAAAGCAAAAGCACCAAATTTATTTGATAATATTATGACTAGCTTTGAAATATTACAAGATTCTATTATTAAGTATCAAATGAAGATGAAAACTCCTGATATTTATATTAAACCCGAATTAAAGGATGTAGGGATTTTAGATTTTCATAAAGCAGATGAGATTATAGGAAGCGTGAAGGGTGACGTTGCGCAGTTAAGGCGAGAACTGAAAGAGAAAATGCGCAGAAGATCGAAAATGAAGGAACTTGTAGATAAGCTGAAGGATAGAATGAAGAAGCAAAGAGACAAAGAAACAGAGGGAAAGACTAAAGATTAAAGGAAAAAAAGAAGAAGAAATAATTATGGAGTAGCCCATAGTTGTTTTCTCCGACTATTGCCGGATTAGTTGTGGGTATGCTGAAAATAATTAGCCACGAAGTTCACGAAGAAGCACTAAGTTAAAGAACAATATTCTTAGCGTAACTTAGTGTTCTTAGTGGCAAAAAAGTTCGTTTATTCTTTGCTAGTTTTTCTCATCCAATTCCAGCCAGCGGAATTCGTGTTCATCCAATCTAACTTTAAGCTCTTCCAATTCATTTGTGATCTCTCTGAAATCAGCAGGGGAGAGGATTGAAGCTTCATTTTCAATTCTGCCATTTAGAGTTGAAATCTTATCTTCTATATTTCCCATCTCTTTCTCGATCAATTTTATTTCACGTTTTTCTTTAAAGTTTAGTTTACTTGATACCTTTTTTATTTTTTGTTTTTTATTTTCTAATTTTTTCTTTTTCTTTTTTTTTTCTTCATCACGATATTTTTTAACCAGAAGAAAATCAGAATAGTTACCCGGGAATTTTATAATTCTATCATCATCGAAAACAAAAAGGTAATCTGTTACTCTATCCAGAAAGTATCTATCATGTGAAACCACAATAATGCATCCTTTAAAGGCATCCAGATAATCTTCTAATATCTCCAGGGTTCTAATATCAAGATCATTTGTAGGTTCATCGAGGATGATAAAGTTATTCCCAAACATGAGTGAACGAAGAAGATAAAGCCGTTTCTTCTCTCCACCCGATAAATTCTCTAATTTGCTCTGCTGCATTTTCCCATCGAAAAGAAAACGCTGCAGCATTTCAGAGGCAGAATGAAGAATTCCATCGGCAGTACGAATATTATGTGCAAAACTCTGAATGTAACCTAGAACCGTCTGGTTAATATCAAGTTCATCAATATACTGTTGGAAATATGAAAATGAAGTATTAACACCAATTTTTATAGAACCGTTATCCGGCTCGATCTCTTCCATAATGCATCTGAGTAGTGTTGTTTTTCCACATCCATTAAGTCCGATAATCCCGATCCGTTCCAGTTTCTGAAAGTTATGATTGAAATTACTAAAGAGAATTTTATCATCATATTGTTTGGATATATTTCTGATCTCTAAAATTGTTTTTCCAAGGCGCTTTGTTTTAAATGATATATCAAGATCTTGATTTTCGGATAGATAAGATTTATCGATAAGTTCTTTAACTCTGTGTAGATGGTCTTTGGGTTTGGATGTTCTTGCTCTGGCACCTCTACGAAGCCATTTGAGTTCCTTCTTCAATTGAGCTTTGCGCCGTGTTTCTTTTCTTTGGACATCAATATCCAGTTGCTCTTTTTTGCGCAGATAATATGAATAATTTCCTTTGAAAAAGTTGATCTTTCCATTTTCCATTTCTATTATTTTATCGGACACAGCATCCAGGAAATAGCGGTCGTGAGTAACAAATATGATCGTACCTTTATAATTGGATAAATAATCCTGAAACCATTCTATTGTGTCAATATCAAGATGGTTAGTGGGTTCATCCAGTAATAATACATCCGGTTCGTCCATTAAAACTCTAGCCAGGTCGATTCGTCTTTTCTGCCCTCCGGAGAGAGTTGATATCTTTAGGTTTATATCGCTAAATCCAAACTTATCTAAAATGCTTTTTGCTTTAACTTCTATCTTCCAGGCATCATTAATTTCAATTTCCTTGATGATACGATGATGTTCTTCTTCTAAAGCTTTTGTCGGTTCAGTTTCAAGCTTATTAAGAATTCTATAGTATTTTCGTAAAAGGTCAAATTGAGGGTGGTCACTGAAATAGATCTCTTCATAAATAGTTTTTTGGGGATCAAGTTGAGGGATTTGAGGAAGATAGCCGGTACGAATATTTTTACGAAATGTAATTTTCCCGGAATCAGCTGGTTCTATCCCAACCAGAAGTTTTAAAAGCGTTGATTTACCGCAACCGTTTATCCCAACTAACCCGATCTTCTCATTCTTAAATATCCCAAATGAGCTGTTTTTACAGATCAATTTTTCTGCGAATGACTTATTCAATTCTTCAATTGATATTATGTTCTTACTCAATATTACCTCACTACTAATAAACAGCTTTTAAATGATCGTTTATTTGTCAAATACAGATTCCAAAACAACAATGAATCGAATTCATTAAATTATTGATAGTACGACATATTTAAAAAATGAATCGGATTCACGTAACCTTAAGTTATTTAAAGAGATGCAGGAAAGTAAAAGATAGCAATAGTTATCACTATAAAATTTATCGGTTGACATTTTGTGAATGTAGAGATTTGAAACGGTAGAATTAAGTTGAAAATAAATTTAAGGAGTTATTATGCAATTACATCAGAAATTTATAGAAGTTGCAAAGAAACATTCAAAAAAGATCGCTGTTTATGATCAGGCAACAGGAAAGGATCTTTCTTATGATCGAATGCTAATAGCAGCTTTTATATTAGCCGGAAGATTCAAGAAATATAAAGGCAAGTATTTGGGGATCATGGTTCCTACCTCTGCCGGTTGTTTACTTTCAACCCTTGGAACTCTAATGGCCGGCAAGGTTCCGGTGATGATAAACTACTCTACCGGAGCCAGAGAAAATTCTATGTATGCCCAGGAAAAATGCAGCTTTAAAACAATTGTAACAAGTAAGAAGTTACTTGAAAAATTAAATATTGAACCAGTTGATGGAATGATCTATCTGGAAGATATTATGAGCTCTCTTACCACACCGGAAAAACTTAAAGCAGCTCTTACTTCAAAATTACCTTCCGGTATGTTACAATCTAAAGTTAAGTATGGTGATGAAAATTCCACTTCAGTAATTCTTTTTACAAGTGGAAGCGAAAAAGAGCCAAAAGCAGTTCAACTAACTCATAAAAATATTTTCCATAATATTAAAACAATACCACAGATCATCGATGTAACAGAAGATGATATCTTTGCAGGCACATTACCTCTATTCCATGTATTTGGTATTACCACAAATTTCTGGCTTCCATTCTATCTTGGTGCATCAATCATAACTCATGCAAACCCACTTGATTATAGTGCGATCGTAAAATCTATTATAGATTATAAAATAACAATTCTTATTGGAACTCCAACTTTCTTCCACGGATATCAGCGTAAAGCAAATCCTGGAGAACTTTCCTCAATAAGATACGCTATTGCCGGAGCTGATAAACTTACTGAAAAACTACGTCTTTCTTTCCAAAACGATCACGGGATTGAAATATTAGAAGGTTATGGTGCTACGGAAACCAGTCCGGTGATATCTGTAAATGTTCCCGGTGCAAATAAACCCGGAAGTATTGGGAAACCGTTACCGGGCGTACAAGTTAAAATATTAGATAGAGAAACCGATAAAGAGTTATCAGCAGGTAAAGAAGGAAAGATATTGGTAAAAGGTGACCTTGTTATGAAGGGATACCTGGGTGATCTGGAAGAAACTTCTCTGCATATTCATGGCGGCTGGTATGACACGGGTGATATGGGAGTAATTGATGAAGATGGTTTCTTATGGCATCGTGGACGTCTGAAAAGATTTGTGAAAGTCGGTGGAGAAATGGTTTCTCTGGTTAAAGTTGAGGAAGTTCTTACTAAATTGTTACCAGAAGGTATTATCTGCTGCGTTGTGGATGTTCCAAATCCTAAAAAAGGTGCAGATGTAGTTGCAGCGGTTGCTACCGGAGAATTTGATAAAAAGAAGATTCTGAAAAAAATGGCAAAAGAACTACCGGCAATAGCTGTTCCCAAAGAATTCTACATAATAGAAGATATTCCTATAATGGGAAGCGGAAAAGTTGCATTCCGTGAAGTTGAAAGAATTTGCAGGGAAAGACAAGAGAACGAAGAGAAGTAGAAGTTAGGAATTAGGGGTTAGGGGTTAGGAATTAGGAGTTAGGGATTAGGAATTAGGGATTAGTGTTAGTTCGTTGCTAATTTAAAATCTATAACTAACATCTACAGAATCATATCCAAAAGATAATTTTAGCTTCCTATTCTGATGATACTTACAGATAACATAACTTATTCCGCTTCCAACAATTGCTCCAACAATTACATCCGATGGAAAATGCTGAGCCGAAGCAACTCGCAATATTGCAGTAGCACTTGCTGATCCAAAAAGAATAGAACCCATAACAATATTATGTCCATAATTATTGCTATAATAATAATAACCGCTTGTAGCAGCCGCAAACACTGTTGAGGAGTGCATCGAAAAAAATGAATGCTGACTGTTCCTTTGTTTTTTTTTATCATAAGAAACATCTTCATCATACACATACGGTCGATAACGGTGGGTGAGGGTTTTTGTCCATTTGGCAATCGCGCTTTGAGCTATCATGATCTCACTGAAAACTAAAAGGTTATTAAATAATATTTTCTTGTCGCTTTCATATAAACAATAAAAAGCTGAACCAATTGTTATGTAAGCAGAATAATCACTGAAGTCTTTTAATGTTGCAGAATAAGGTTGGAAGCCAATTCTATCAAAAAATGGAACATCATCCTTATTTAATGCATTCAATTCTAAATTGGTTGGTGTTTCTATGAGCTGCCTGTCAAAATAATTGTTACTTAGATCGAGAGCGAGAGCAGAAGAAATAAAAATAAGTGATTCGAATTTATCAACCTTAAAGATGTATGAATTTAAAAGAAGTGGAAAGATTAAAATTAAAAAGAATATATTAACTTTCTTCATATAAATTAATCCTGCCGAAAAATAATTCGGTAGGGATAGCAAATTTATTGACCTAGGGTAGCAACCATTACGGCTTTAATTGTGTGCATTCTGTTTTCAGCTTCGTCAAAAACTACAGATGCCTTACTTTCAAAAACTTCATCAGTTACTTCCATTTCGGGAAGTCCAAATTTTTCAAAGATATCTTTTCCAACCTTTGTAGCGGTATTGTGGAATGAAGGGAGGCAGTGCATGAAGATAGTATTCGGATTTCCTGTCATATCCATCATTGCCTTATTAACTTGATAATCTTTGAGTAGCTCTATCCTTTGTTTCCAAACCTCTGCCGGCTCTCCCATAGATACCCATACGTCAGTGTAGATCATATCAGCATTCTTCACGCCTTCTGCTACAGTATCTGTTATTGTAATATTGGCTCCGGTTTCTTTAGCTATTGCGTTGCACTCATCTATAAGTTCAGCATCCGGCTGTACTTCTTTTGGGGCAACAATTCTAAAGTCCATTCCCAATTTAGCACCACCCACCATTAGTGAATTCCCCATATTGTTTCTGCCGTCTCCTACATAAACAAAAACCATTTTGTTGAAAGGTTTATTCAGGTGTTCTTTGGCAGTTAGGAAATCTGCGAGGATCTGAGTTGGATGGAATTCGGTAGTAAGTCCGTTCCAAACAGGAACGCCTGCATATTTTCCAAGTTCTTCCACAATATCCTGACCAAAACCTCGATACTCAATACCATCATACATTCTACCCAATACACGAGCTGTATCTTTCATTGTTTCTTTAGTGCCTATCTGACTTCCGCTGGGCCCCAGGTAGGTTATATGAGCACCCTGGTCGAGAGCTGCAACTTCAAAGGCACATCTTGTTCTGGTAGAAGCTTTTTCAAAAATGAGGGCAATGTTCTTGCCAGTAAGAGTCGGCTTCTCTTTCCCTGCATATTTTGCTTTTTTTAGGGCTAAAGAAAGATCAATAAGAAAATTTATCTCTTCGGGTGTGAAATCTAATAATTTCAAAAAATTTCTGTTACGAAAATTATGAGCCATGATTTATTCTCCTAATATATTTTATTTTAATACGAAAATTTAAATTTTATTAATCATGACAAGGAATTTATCGGGTTGTGAATACTCATGTGTTGTAAAATTAAAAGGTACTTTTATTTAACAAGAATCTTAAAGATCAATTATTTTACCAAAACCAATACTAAAACCATCAGGTTGAGATTCGGGACCAAACTGTATTGTCCAGCCAGAACCAATGTTAACTATCAAGCCACTGAATGCATTTATTTCTTGTTTAAATTTACTTTTATTCTCTATCCAATATTCACCTTCATCACCTAATATCCCAAATTCATCTTTATATTGTTGATACCTATTACGGGTTGAAAATCCTAAACCACAATAGAAGACAACATGTTTTGATAGTACTTTAGTTAAGCCGGCATTCACGGAAAGCCAGCTATCATCTACTTCTAACAAATAATCAAATAATACAAATTCAGCTTCATCTACAGAAATATCATCATAAAAATCATCGGCTCCAACATACATAGGTAAGCTGCATTTCAGATCTAGATAAAATCCAATTTTTTTGGGAGTTGTTTTTGTTATGCTAAAACCCAATAATTGCTCAGGGATATTTGCAACATAATCGAATATGTATTGATCTTTTGATTTAAAAGTCTCTTTAACCGTATCAGTTTTTGTTTGAGCAATACAGAAATTAGAAATTAATATAATAAATAGAAAACATAAAACTTTTTTTAAACTCACTTTTTTCTCCTAATTTTTTGATTATATTCAGTATTTGAGCTAAAATATTTCAAAATAATATTCACATGAATAATTGGATATTATGTTGCGAAATTTATTTTAGAATCGATTTCTGGCAAGTGAATAAATCACTTGACTCATGAATTTATAAATAATTTTTAATGTAAAAGAAAATATTAAAAAGTAATAGTGGGAGGAAGAAACATGACTAAAGCAAAATGCGACAACCATAAAAGTGATCCAGGATTTCTACACTTTGCTGGATTTCGTTACTGGACTGCTTCTTTGCTTCCAGCACTTTTAGGTAGCACGCTTCCATTCTGGCTCCGTCCACCGGGCTTTTCATTCAAATGGCTTGGTGCAATCGAATTTCTTATCGCGACTGTTTTGATTCATACCGGTTTCTCATTCCTACTAGCATGGTTTGAAGATCGGGCAACGAACAAATGGACAAAACTCCGTCTCCTAGTGTATGCAATCATGAGCATTGTTTTGGCGTGCATGATCGGCTTGCACATAAACAGCGGTCTTCACCTAAATAAATTTGTTTATGAAAATATTTTTATTGTTTTTGGAATCTCAGTGATTTTTGTTGGTGTGCTTTATGTTGTACTTAATTTTAACTTCTGTGGCGAGATTATCATCGCTTATGGATTTGGTCTCTTGCCTGTTCTTGGAGCTTACATAATTCAAACCGGCGATATTACAAGAACAGTGTATGTAGCCTCGATACCGCTAGTAATTGCTACAGGCTTGTGGGTCTGGATAGAAAAACTAATTAGCAGAGAAGATGATGAAAAGAAGGGGCAAAAGACGATGATTATGCTCTTTGATCGGCGCTTCTCAGGACGCTATATTGTTCTTGCACTCTCGATTCTATTGTTCGTGACAATACTTCTGGCTGTACTCTCAGCATCGTTAACACCATATGCATTGATCGCATTACTTTTAATCGGACTCGGGTGGAAAATTGTGGTGATATCCTGGAATGAATATTCTAATTCGAAACAGATGTTAGAAGTACGTAAGAAGGCATTTATTTTACATCTCATTACATGCATTATCATTGTCACAACACCTTTGACAGCACTTTTCATGTAGTGTTCTAAACATTTTCAAGGAGTAACTTATGTGTAATAAAGTAAAAAGTGAATTAAGGAATAAGCATTATGCAGGAAAGTATGAAACAATTTAAAAGACCACCAAAAAGATATCAACCAAAGGGGCTCACTATTCTATATGAAGATCGGGATATCATTGTAGTGGATAAAGTGAATGGTCTTTTAACGGTGAGTAGTGAAAAGGTGAGAGACAAAACAGCTTATTATCTCTTGAACGAATATGTGCGCAAAGGAAATCAGAAATCAAAACGACGGGTATTTATTGTACATCGTTTAGATAAAGATACTTCCGGTGTAATTGTGTTTGCCAAAAATGAGAAAGCCAAGCGATATTTACAGGAAGAGTGGCAGAGTTTTAATAAAAAGTATTATGCTCTGGTACATGGAACGATGCCACAGAAAGAGGGAGTAATTACTTCTTATTTGGCAGAAAACAGTGTTCATCGAATATATTCTGTTACTGACCCCAAAAAAGGTAAACTTGCTAAGACCGGATATAAAGTTCTAAAGGAATCTTCTAGATACAGTCTTTTGGAAATTGATCTACTCACCGGAAGGAAAAATCAGATCAGGGTTCATCTAGTGGATAAAGGTTGTGCAGTAGCGGGTGACAAGAAATATGGAGTAAAAGAAAAGGGCATCAAAAGACTTATGCTTCATGCAGCTTCACTAACGATCACTCACCCATTCTCAAAGGAGAAGATGACATTTGCAACAAAGGTTCCCGCTTATTTTGAATCATTTATATAGAGCAGCGGAATGTTGTTTAATGTTTGGCGTGTGCGGCGGAATCAGAAGGATTCCGTCGTAAAACGAACAACCCAAATCCTGAACCGGAAGGTTCAGGCAAAAACCACTGACCAGCCCTACTGCCGACACGCTTGTTATGTGTAATTATCTTCTTTATCAAATCTCATTCTTTTATCGCTTTTGTTGCAAAATAAATTGGTGTATATTGTGATAACTCATCATATTTATCGTAATCCTCAATTAGATCAAGTAATCGAAAACCAGCTTTCATTTGACCTCCAAGTAAAGTTTCGAGAGAGTGACTAAAAAAAAGAGCATGATTATTATTTATCAAATCATTTAGTTCTTCTTCTGTAAGATCAGAAACAGGATCAAAAGGAAGTTTAGATTTTACGATAAGATCTCTTTGATTAGCTGAATTTGCAAATATGAATGACATAGGATTATTCAAACCTGTTAAGAATATACCTCCCTTTTTCAGCACACGATATACTTCTTTCCAAACTGGGATAACATCTCTGATATAAGGAGTTGATACCGGATTAAATACCAAGTCAAAAGTTTCATCTTCGAAAACAGATAAATCAGTCATATCTCCTTTAATTAAATTGATGTTGTAGTTTTCGCGATCAGCTACTTCTTTCTCCAGTTGCAATTGTTTTTCAGAATTGTCCAATACTGTTACATTAGCACCTAGTGCAACAAAGATCGGGCATTGTTGACCTCCACCACTCGCAAGTCCTAAAACTTTAGCATCTTTTAATTCGGGGAACCAATCTTTTGGAACTGGTCGATCAGCTGCTATGGTTACATCCCAATATCCTTGCTGTGCTTTTAAGAAAGTCTCATGACTGATTGGGGATGAATAATCTCCTCTATCAGTAGCCCATCTGTCCCAAGTTTTTGAATTAATATCATTTATTGTTTTTAAATCCATGAATTTTCCTTTTACTTAGATTACACATAACATATGCAAGCCACGTCCACCAAAAGGTAGACATAACTAAACTATAGATATGACAAAATAGGTATACAATAACTTTTTTTGGAGGTTATTGTATACCTCTTAAATTTTATATCATTCAAATAAATCAAAATTCATGCTCAATTTCATTTCCTTAAAAGCAATTTTATTAATGCAAAACCGAAGTTGGGTAAAGATAAGTTAAGTGTCAAATAGAAAAAAGTTGAGAGGTTGAGTGGTTGAGAAGTTGAGAAGTTTAGTTGTTGGGGAGAGAATTGTGAAAGGGGCTGCTTAGAAGCAGCCCCTTAGAGAAGAATTATTTTTTGAAATTTAATATTAAGAACATATCCTAAAGAAAAATCATTCTTTTATAAGTTTAATAGATAATGGCTCATAGCCAATACCTCTAATTGCAATTAAACCATTTAATATATCTCCGGGTTCTATAGTTTTGCCAAGAATATTGTTTTCTATTAGTTCTTTATCAAACTTTTTATTTGCTGAACTTGAAGAGACCATATTGAGAAGAGTTATTCCAGGACCCAAAACATACCCTATTGGTATAATATTAGCATCATTATTTTGGTTTACAGTAATTAATTTTAGAGGTGTTAATAACAGGTAGAAAAGGTAACTTAAAGTACTTTGCTTAAGAGAATGTGAATATTCCTCAGGACTAAGGATACTTACTTTTTTATTTCCTGCATAGAAATCGACATTTTCGGAAACAGTAATTACCTTTTCAGTTTTATTCTTAATACTGACAGCTATAAGTTTAATGTGATTCATCGTTTCTTTTTTTGTATATTTTTTATTTCCGGCATTTTGTAATACATCATAGCTGTATTTAAATATCACATCCTCATCCTCCATTCTTGTGCTTAAATTATTGGATGGATTAATTGGTTTGTATGATGTAGCACACCCCCAAAATAATACTACACTAAGAACTAATAATACACTTTTAACTTTGATCTTCATCTTTTTCTCCTTTTCTTATTTTTTTGTACCTAAATTATTTTACTAAAAAAACTTAATAATTGTATCCACGAAAAGTTTAATCTCAATTTCGTTTCATTTAATGCTAAATTACTAATACAAAATCAAATTTTATTGAAGATGAAATGGGTGTCAAATAGAAAATAATTTAGTGGTTGAGTAGTTGAGAAGTTGGGAAGAGGAGCGGGAAGAGAAAAATAAAACCCAGCCTGAGAGATTCTCAAGCCGGGCTTATTACATTATTTTAGAAGCAGCATTTTCTTTGTCGCTGCAGTTTTACCGTTAATATTCAATTTATAGAAGTAAACTCCTGAGCTTACCGGCTCACCAGAGTCATCGATTCCATTCCAAACTGTAGAATGCTGACCTGCTGAAAGCTGATTGCTTACAAGCTGTCGTACTTTTTGACCCTTAATACTATAAATTGATACCTCAACATTACTATTCTCAGAGATGGAGAATGAAATTGTTGTGGTTGGATTGAAAGGATTTGGATAATTCCCAATAAGAGCAGTAACCGGTATCAGATCGGAATCTGTACCTGTGAAAGTAATAGAAAGAGCAACAGGGATGATAGTTACATTTCTATTATCTGTAATACTAATATCAGCAGTATAATCTCCGTTTTCCAATCCATCAGGATCTATTGTGAGTTCTATTGTATCTGTATCTCCAGGTTGCACAGTTCCGGAATATGAATCAAGTTCCAGCCAATCACCTGTATAGATAAGTTCGATAGTATATTCACCAACTCCGGTACCTACATTTTCAATTGTTATTTCATCTGTAACTATTTCATTAATTACAAGATCGAATATAAATTCTTCGGGATTAATTACTAAGTCCGGTTGTAGTATTGGAACACCCGGGAATGTAATGTAATCTAACCAGGCACAATCTGAACCCGTGCTTACGCTGCCGTCTTTTAGATACTGCCATTTAAAAGTGCGATTTCCGGCAGCTACATCATAACTTTGGTAACTCCAAGCTACTTCACCATCCCAACGATCTTGTTCTACACCATCAATATAGAAAGCCAAGTAATCCCAATCATCATTAGAGTCGTCTTCGCATGAGATCTTCGTATAGAATGATATCTGCCCGGCATCTTCAACATCTATCACAACCTGCAATTCGGTTGTTTGATTGTGTGTAATAGACCCTGATTTTGCAGAATAAGTTCCTTCATAAACCTGGTTAGTTTGAACTATCCAGTCTTGGTTTCCGTTAAAAGTCCAGGGATATAAAGTGAAATCTCCCGTTTCAAAATCTTCATCGGCAGGTCCACCCGTTGTAAAACTCCAAATAGGTCCTTCAGCATTTCCGAATGTATTTATAGAATTAATGTTCCAATAATATATTGTTTCAAAATCTAATTCTCCTGTTAGTTCATAAGAAGAATTAGAAACAACTTCTCCGTTCACAATGTTAGTAGGAGGATTATCTGTTCCGAAGTAAACCTCATAAGTAGTAGCTCCACCGCCATTCATCCAACTTATATTAGTATTAACAGAAATGTATAATGCATCATCTGCCGGATTAGGATTGATAGCAGCATTTGGTGGTGTATTTGGTGCTGAAACTGCATTGATAGATGCAAGTGCATCAATTCTTCCTGAACCGTAGTTATTGTTCTTAGGGTTTTGGACAACTGCAACATTTTCTTCTATTGTTTGATCTATTTGCGCAGGAGTAAGAGTATAATTTTTAGATAGCATTAATGCTATAACGCCTGCAACACAAGGTGTAGCCATAGAAGTTCCGCTCCATCCAGCTTCATAACCTGTATTACTATAATGTGCTAATGATTTAATGTTAGCTCCTGGAGCTGAAATATCAGGACGGATCAGACCCATCTCAGGATTATGTGCGTAATCATTATAACCTGATATGAATTCCCAAGTGACAGGACCTCTGCCAGAGAAGCTGGCAAGATTATCGTTACTATCTGTAGCTCCAATACATACAACGGAAGAAAGACCACCGGTTAGTGTTTGATCTGGGTGTAACCAAGGTGGAGGACAATCTCCGGGAGTTCTAACATTATCCGGAATTGGATATGAAGATTGTTGGGTACCTTCATTTCCTGCGGCAACTGAAGCAAAAATATCGGCTGCATAAGCATAATCCATTACATTTCTCCAAGCTGTTCTATTCGTTCCCCAACTGTGCTGCCATCCAAAGGACATGCTTAAAACATCGGCTCCATTATCTACAGCAAATTCTACTGCTTCCCAGCATACAGATTCATAACCACCTCCACCAGCATCTAATAATTTTACACACATTATTGAAGCCTGGGGAGCCATACCGGTTTGGGAACCGGAAGTTCCATCTCCCGCAACTGTTCCTGCACAATGTGTTCCATGTCCGTGATCATCCATAGGATTGTTATCACCATTCACAAAATCATACCCATGATTAGGAAAATCCGGATGAGTCCAAAGATGATCGTTCAAATCTGTATGGTTGTAGTTAACTCCAGTATCTAATACTGCAACAATAACTCCGGCACCGTAATATCCCTGAGCCCAAACATCATCTGCATTAACCTTGATAACATTCCATGTGATCTCTCTACCATCTCTCATTTCATGTAGAGATTCATTTGAATTCTTATCAATAGTTGGTTTTAAAAGGATATTTCTTTTTTCATCATAATCGATCGATGCAATGTCAGATCGGAGCGTAAGTATTTCTATAGCACTTTTAGTTATTTCACAATTTACTATATTAACTAACCAAAGAGCTTTAATTTTTCTCACTTCAGAAACTGATTCTAATTCGTTTAATTGTGAAATTAGATCTGCTTGAGTTCGTGCGCTGAATTCTTTAAGTGTGGAAGTTACATGATCTCTTTTGTCTTGTTTTACCATTTGTGAAGTTTCCGAGATCATTTTCTGTGAATCGTAATTATCTTTAAAAGAGATATTTACTCGAATAAATTCTTTATCAGAAGAGATACTCATCTTTTCTGATAACTGTGTAGTTATATTCCCTATAAGTTCTGTGGAATACAACAGACTGCTGATAATAATAAATACTATCAATAAATAAGTTGTTTTCATATTTTTCTCCTTTTATTAATTTATATACGAATATAATATTTAATTAAATGCAATTTTTATTCCCATGCTAATAATTTAAATCCTAATTACAATGATCTTTCTAGATCAGCCTTGTTAATAGCAATATCTATTTTATCAATATCATCTTCTTTGTTTTTGTAGAACTGCTTGAATCTAGTTGATAAAAATAAACTCCCGAACTGACCTTGCGGTTCTTATTATCGGTTCCATCCCAATAAGTATAGTAAATTCCAGGTTCTTTTTGCTCATTAATAAGCGTTTTAACGTATTGACCTTTGATATTGAATACCTTTATTGATACTTTTCCTATTTTGGGGACTTCATAATCTATCTTTGTGAAAGGGTTGAAAGGATTTGGATAATTTTGACTGAGCTTGTATTGCCCAATAGGAGGTGTAGTTGAGTATACTTCCAAAGTGATAGGAATATTTAGAATTTGTCCAATATCAGTTATAACCTTAATAACTGCAACATAAGTGGCAGGAGATAATCCCTGGGAGGAAATAGTAAGGGGATTAATATCATTCTCGCCTGCCGGGATATTCCCGGTAAGGTTTTCTATTGCCAGCCAATCGACTGGTGAATCAACGATCGTGAAAAGTCTGGATATATTTTGTACAGTACCTGTAGTATTGCTTATTCGGAATAGACAATATTCGGATGGAGGTCCGGGAACGGTATATACAAATGAACCGGTATTTTCAGTGATCTCGACTATTGTTTCCCATGAATATCCATTATTTGTAGAAAATTCGATCTGCACATTATCGTAATTTCCCATATCTTCCCATATTAATGTATCAATTGCTCCATAAGAAAGTATGGAACTCTCTTCAGGATATATAATATTAAAAGCTGAAATGCTGAATAAACTATCGGAAAAATCATAACTGTTCTCATCAAGTGTTGATATCTTGATCCAACAATTATCACTAAGTGGACCATCAAATGTATAAGAATAATATCCTGTGTTTTCTGCCATTTCATCAATTGTTTGCCAGCTTAACATATCATCAATACTAAGTTCGATCTTTACAAATTCTGCATTTCCGTATTTATTCCACATTAATGTATCCGGGATAGAGGGCACAATTGTTTCTCCACCATTTGGGTATGTGATCCAGAGATAATTATCAGTGGTTGGGTTCACCATAAACGAACCACTAGTCTGATGTGGTGCCGCACCAGATCCGTCTCCCTCGATATACCAGCCAATTTCAACTGGAGATGTTTGATCTTCATCAATGGTCACATTTATCATTATCGGAGTGGAAGTAAAAGCAGGAATGATGCTATTCCCTGGCACAAAACCCCAACTAATTTCTACTCCGTCTCCAATCTCACCATTATATTCCAACTCATCGATATCCACAGCACTATTCACATAAAAACCGGGTGGAAAGTCAATTGTTATGCCGTGGATCCCTTCACCATCTATATCATTATGGATCAGGTAAAAAAGGAAATCCATCGGTTCTATCGGGATATATGAACCTGTTACGTTAACAATGTAACTATTTTCGATGTTTCTGGAAAAATCTTCATTGAAATTGGATGAGTACCCGGCAGGTACTTTGGCAAAGTGTGCAAGCGATATATCATAAGAAACATCGAAAGAACCAAGAGCATTGGATAATTCGAGATCTACCGTGAAAGTGGAATCAGTTGGAACTGAAAAAAAGAAGCTCTCAGGCTCAACGCTTATAAATGGGATACCATTATTTACATTAATACAAAATAGTATTGCAGTCTCACTTTGCAATTTATGCATTGTATTTGGATATATGTTTGAGAAAGTTAGTAATAGACCGTTATTCTGTTGGTAATTTTCTAAGCCCACAGTGGCAAAATTATATTCATGATCGGTGTTACTTACTTCCTTATATTGGAACTTGATCAGTTTATTTTCTGTAGCTGTGAAGTAAAATTCCGGATCGTAAATTATGACCTGAAATATTTCACTAGTCTCATCAAATTCATTTTTAAAATCGGACCATTCAATAATAAAGTAATTATTTTCTTCATCGTATTTAACATATATCCTGCCATCTATAAGGTTATCCCAGAAAGGTGCGATCATTCCGGCTGGACCAACTCCGGACGGAATATTGCGATTTCGATGAAACACAAGTGGCATTGTCTCCATAGAAATATAACCTTCAGTACAAACAGAGATGTGATCATAGTAACTACCAAAATAATTGAACTGGAAAGGAAGTGGTATGATCTTTGTAGATCCGTCAATAGTTGTATGATCAGCATCTAGAAGTGACCCATCACCGCCATAGGTTGGATCTATTTCGATCCAATTGTATTGCGGTGCTTCAAAGTTTCCAACATCTCTAGATTCAATTGCATAATAACCATTTTCACAAAATGTAACGCTGGTTGAATCCATAATACCGATTGGAAAATTGAAACTTATATTTTGTAAAATAACATTATCATTTGTGATATTCAGTTCAAATTGGGCAATTTCACCGGAGATCACATTTTCGGGGTGAACAGTGAAGTTACCTATTCCAGTTTCATCATGCTGAATGTTAGCAAAGCTAGAAAAGGCATCTTCAATTATTGCATTTCCATTCGTACAGATAAGCTCAGCTTGGAAATCACCGGTTTCAAAATTTCCACAATTCAATAGTTCAATTGTAATATTTGCAATTTCATTTTGAATAAGGCAATTAGATGAGTTTTGTACTATGAATTCAGAAACTACGAGTTCGGGTGAGACAATTGCAGACGGAGTTAAGAAAACAAAATCTCCGCTGTCAGAATTGATCTGTATAAATATGTTTACTTCCTCTCCATCAATCCAATCCTCAGAAACATGTATTTCAATTTCATCTGAATAATTCTGACCGTTCTCTAAAACATTGAGAACAATAGGATCACTCCAGAAAGATATATGTTCATTATTACATAAAGGAGTAATAGTAATATTCTCAATAACATCAACTCCAATATTTGCAATTGTAAATGCCAAGTTTGAATTAAATCCGGAAATTAGTTGCTCTGAGAAAGAAAAATCTTCTAATATAAGTGACGCATTTGAACTCACAGTTAAATCGTCTGTTCGTGGGATATAACAGTATTTGGAAGCAGTAACTTCATAATTACCTATCTGTAGCTCAATAGGAATAATTGCGGTCCCGTTTGCATTTGTAGTTCCTGTTGCTATCAGGCTGTCTTCAGATGTTATAGCAATAGTAAATTCGGAGAGATCTTCCTCTGAAATATCGATCTGCACCTCAATAAAGTTTGCTGAATATGGAATAATCGGATCATAAGTAAATTCTAAATCCTTTGGGATATCAGTTAAAACTTGCAACCCGGGATCTCCTAAAAGATTATAAACATAGAAATAAAATTGATCTGAGTCTAAAGCACTTCCCCAAGCATGACTATTTGGATAGTTGTTGTAAAGCTCCATCTTTCCACGAAGCAGCATTTCTCCACAACGAAATAATCCTTCCTGTGTGATACCTTGATAAATTCCCATTGCATAAGCATTATTAAACCAGGTTTTTGTGTCATATTCACTCGGTCCAATGAATCCAATTGCGCCATATGGGTTGGCAGGGCTTCCACCTGATACCCATTCTTCTCCAAAACAAGTTGAAAACTGTTCAGATGCGAAATCACCACCACCACAAGTCATACTTGTAACCAGGGGCAACATAAACCCATTATTTAAAGTACCAATATCTTCAATTTCGAACATAATACCCGGGAAACCACCCCAACTGGAAGGGGATCCGGTTCCACGATAACATATAAATGACTCACCTTCACTAATTGTATTTGCAAGCATGGTTTGTCCTTGCTGCCATGGGTTTATGAATGTATCTACGATAGCATATTCGAAATCCAGAAGTTTATTCCGTATCCCCATTAAAGTTTCACGCTGAGAATAACCATTGTATTCATGTACGAATCCAACCATTAAAGCACGTTTCTGCCACGGAATCTCCATAAAAGGATTTCTCTCATAATTAATAATTTTAGATACGATAGTCATCAAATCCATCTGAGTTTGAACAGAAAGTCTTCCGATAAAAATATCAGGGAAATAATCATCACCATCTAAAAGTGCATAATTATGATCACTTACATCCCATGAACCAGGGGGGAAATAACCTTCAACATAGAATGATGGTATAACGATAAAACCACTCACATCACCAACCAAAACAACAAATTCAGGAGGATTATCCCAAGTATCATAAGCATTTTGCAGGTAATCTTTTATATCTTCAGCTGTTGTGCCGATATCATCAAGTATAACAAGTTTTGTTTTAAATCCCAATTTTTCTTTCCAGCGAAGAAGTGGTTGCAAAATATTCTCTATTCCATTCGGTGCTATAAAAAGATATTCCCCTCCCACTGAGCTGGTTCGGCTTTTGGTGCCGAGGATTTTTTCACTAGCAATTTCACTGAAATGAGAAGAATCAATCTCTCTTGTTAGGGGGTTTCTGTTATCAGCGTGATCAATTTCAAAATCTATTTCTATATCTTTTAGCACTCTAACGATATTTTGTTTTGGATTGTACTGAATGGGGGAGATAGAAACCTGTGAGAATCTGTTTCCACGCATTATTGCAGGTTTGGCAATTGTAACAATATCTTTTGGAAACCAATCATCAACTTCATAGAGATCTTCTTGTTCACTAAATTCTACTGGTGCAATTTTATTGGATAGCACAATTTCATCATAATCATATTTAATATTGGAGTATCTATAGTTTCCAGTGTTTGGAAGAGAAACAAGTCTAGTGAAAACGGGTAGTTCGAAAACATTCGATATCATACTGCTTTTGCAATCTGAAATAGTAATTCTATCATAAATATTTTCATCTGTCTGTTCAGCCTTGATCTCTTTGAGTTCAAAACTTCCAATAACCTGAAATGAATTATTGATTTCAGAGAATTCTAAACTTTTTAATTGAATGAATAATGCAAATAGAGCTAATATCAAAAAGATCCCTTTCATAAAAACTCCTTTCAAATTATTTTAATAGTAAGCACTTCCTGGTTGCTACTGTTTTTCCACCAGCAACTAATTTATAGAAATACACCCCCGATGAAACAGGTTGGTTATTAGTATTTGTCCCATCCCAAATAACTGAAGATTGATCATTTAATACTTGTGTGCCTTGGCGTATTGAATATTGTTTAATTTTTTGTCCTTTAAGATTATATATACTGATCTTTGCATTGTCGGTGATATCTGTGGATAAGCTAAACGATATCGTAGTTGTAGGATTGAACGGGTTGGGATAATTTTGGTAGAGTTTTGGAGAATTAATAATTAAGTTGTTATCACCTTGTACAGGTGCACTTTCATTTGCAGTAAATAAGATCGCAGTTCCAGATTCTATGGTATGTACTGTTGGAGGATAGATATTTGAGAAAGTGATCAGAAGCCCCTCTGTTTGGGTTTCGTTTTCAATTCCAATTGTAGCGTAATTATCTGCATAGTCGTTATTAGTAATGTCTTCATATTGGAATAAAATGTCACCATCTCCGGTGATTGATGGGTAGTAGACCGGATCATAGAAGATAACCTGGAAAGTTTCAAATGAGTAGGTTTGTGCATTTCTGCAATTAGACCATTCAACAATGAAAATATTTTGAGAAGCATCGTAATAGGAATAAATTGCACCTTCAGCAAGATTATCCCAGAATGGTGCTATCATTGCACTTGTACCAACTCCTGAAGGGATGTTCTTGTTTCTAAAGAATACAAGGTCGGTATCTCCCATTGTTATCCAACCATTAGAACATATCGAGATCATATCATATACAATTCCAAAATATTGGAAATCAAAAGGTAGATCCATTGTTTTTGTATAGCCATCATAACCGGTTACATTTCCACCCTGCACGATGCTTCCTTGTCCTCCCAAAGTAGGATCTATCTCTATCCAATTATAGGTTGGTGCAGTAAAATTGCCTACATCAGAAGACTCTATAGCAATATATCCTTGATCACAGAATGTAGGGCTTTCTTCAGAAATTACTCCAATTGGGTAAGAATATAAGATTTCCTGCAGAACATTTCCGTTATTTGATATTACAAATTTGAAGTTTGCGAGCTCGCCTGAAATCGCATTACCAATCTCTATTTCAAAAGGAGATTCAGTTACTCCATTTTCTCCCATTAGTACTTCCGGACAAGTGGTACTACTGCTAATTATATTAAAATTACCTGACATTGCAATAAGTGCTATGGAGGTTTCACCGGCATTATAATTACCACTATTCAAGAATTCAAGATCGAAACTTGAAATAGCATCTTGCAGTAAATTTCCGTTCGGTTCATCTACTATAAAATTTGAAATAGTAAATTGAGGAGAGATGATCTCAATAGGCATATAAAAAGTGTTTTCACCAAGATTAGAAGAGATGCTCAAGTATATGTCACCTTGTAAACCATCTCGCCACAAGTCATCAAGCTCTATCTCGAAATCGCATGTTGTGAATTCATTTGCATCTAACGTGGCAAGGGTGTTTAATCCTGTTATAATCGTAATAAAATCATCTTCGGTAGATATCTCGAATTCAAGATCACTTGCCTGCATACTTCCATAATTTTGGATACTGGTAGTTATGATGACAGCATTGCCGGATATAATATCCGAACAAGTATATTCATCAAGTCGAACGATATCTTCATCAATTACAGTTAAGTTGCTCGTAACTGGAATATACTGATATTTAGAAGCTGTTATTTCATATGTATCAGCTTCAAGTGTAATTGGAATGCTAACAATTCCAAGCTCATCAGAAATACCTGTTGTTATTAGACTGTCTGAATTTGTAATAGCAATTGTAAAACCTGATCTGTCAGGATCGTCTAATTCAATTTGAACATCTATAAAATTTGAACCTGATGGTATTTCTTCCTGAAATAACATTTCAAATACTTTGGGTGTGTCAGTGAGAATCTGTAACCCCGGATCGCCCAGAAGATTGTACACATAAAAATAGAATTGATCTGAATTAAGTGCATTTCCCCAAGCATGGCAATAAGGATAGTTATTGTAAAGTGCCATCTTTCCACTAAGCATTATCTCACCACTTCTGGTTATACCTTCCTGCGTAATACCGTGATATATTCCCATATCCAATGTATTGTTAAATTGTGTTTTTGTATCGTGTTCACTTGGTCCTATAAAGCCGATTGCCCCTTTTGGTGCTGCAGGTGAACCCGCAATGAGCCAAGTCTCACCGAAACAGGAAGAATAACTGGTACTTGCAAAATCTCCACCACCACATACAATACTTGTTACCATTGGTAGCTTAAAACCATTACTTAAAGAATGAATCCCATTTATGTTAAATAAATCACCGTAATTTCCCCACCAGTAGCTCGAAGATCCGTATCCACGGTAATTCAGAAATGTGTATCCACCATTGATCATATTTATTAATGAACTCATATTATTTTGGTATGGAGATATAAATGTGTCCACGGCTGTAAATTCATAATCAAGCAATTTATCTCGACATTCCATCACTGTCTCTCGGCCAGAGTAGTATTCCCACCATTCAACAACAACACTTATCATTAATGCTTTATTTTGCCAATCATCTTCAATTAAAGGATTACTTTCATAATTAATTATTTTACTCATGATCGTATTCAATTCTAATTGTGAACGAACAGAAAGACGACCAACAAGTATATCTGGAAAATAATCATCCCCTTCCAGGAGAGAATAGCCATGATCACTTACGTCCCAGGGTGTGTAATAACCTTGCACATAGAATGCCGGTACTGCAATAGATCCATCTACATCTCCAACTAATACAACATATTCAGGAGGAATTTCCCAATTATCATAAGCATTTTGAATATAGTTTTTAATGGCATCGGCAGAATTACCGGTTTCAGATAACATTGCAACTCTTGTTTTGTAACCTAGTTTTTCTTTCCAACGTAAGAGCGGTTCTAAAAGGTACGCCATATTATCTTGTATAATGAAGAGATATTGCCCATTCTGTTCAGTTCTAACAGCCGAATTCTCTTGAATTATTGAACCAGCAAGTTTAGAAAATGAGTTGATATTGTTTTGCTTTATCTTTGGGTTTTTAGTAATGGATTCATCTATGATCAGATCAATTTGAATATTTTTTAAGATCCTTATTTTTTTTTGCATTGGATTATATTGTATAGGTGATACGGCAATCTGCGAGAATCTGTATGCACCCATAATGTTTGGATCACTAATAGTAACTACCTCTGAAGGCAGCCATTCATCCCTTAAATATTCAACTGTATTCATCTCAACTTCATCGAGAAAATTAGAGGGTAAAACTGCATTATCTAAGTCGATTATATTTTCATCAAATGAGATGTTTTCTAAAATATAATTTCCTGTGCTTGGAAGTTCAATTAGTTGTGTGTAGATTGGTAATTCCGGCTCTCCAACTTTTCCTGTAGAAACACAATCTTTAATATGAAGTTGTGTAAATGTATCACCTTGAATGTTTTTCTCGGTTAAATTGATAGTTTCAAAATTTCCGGAGATGTGTATGGTACCACCCGAAACATCTAGATTTATTGCACTCGTGAATGTAATAAGTGATAATATAAATAATGTTAAAAGTCCTTTCATGTTCTAAATTCCTTATTTTTATTTAGGAAAATACCATGCAAAAACTGAGCCAGAATTTCCTATCAGTGGAGAAAACTTTTGTTTATATGATATTTGTAAAGATTATTTTAATAATAGGCATTTCTTTGTGTTTATATGTTTTCCATTAAATTCCATTTTATAAAAATAGATCCCCGTAGAAACATTTCTTCCTTTTGAGTTTGTGCCATCCCAGATCAATGAGTGATCACCCACCGGAAGAACCTCATCTATAATTGTTTTAACCTTTTGACCTTTAATGTTATAAATTGCAATGTTTGTTTTTCCTTCTACATCTTTTATGGTAAAACTTATTGTTGTTTGCGGATTGAATGGATTGGGGTAATTAGAATTAAGGAAAGCATTTATATATTTTGGAATTTCATTTTCATGTATAGTTACAGGATTTTCTTCATATGCAGTATGTGTAAATTGAACCGAAGAATTTAGTGGAAGTGCATCGGTTCTTATCTGCAAATAATAATAGTCATTTGGATTGATTACCATATCCGGTGAAGGTGTCTTTACTTCCCATTCTTCCCATTCGATTAATCCGGTGTTATCGAACCATGCATAGGAATCTCCTGATATTGGAGGATCATTATTCGCAACAATATCGAAGTAATTTGTGTTTCCCGGGACTTCAATTTCTGCAGAGTAATATGTCCAATCGGTATCACCGCTAACCGGTTCAAAGTTATCTTGTCCCAACAATGTACCGCCGGTTCTGGTATTATAGAATCGTGCCTGAATCATCACCCCTTCACAATTCTGGGTTTTTATATAGCCATGAACA
This sequence comes from Candidatus Cloacimonadota bacterium, assembly GCA_023137125.1. Lineage (GTDB taxonomy): Bacteria > Cloacimonadota > Cloacimonadia > Cloacimonadales > TCS61 > Tenebribacter. The sequence continues at coordinate 23,929 of JAGLPW010000067.1, forward strand.
GAATATTCTCCTACAGATCGTCTCTTCATTCTGTTTTCCATATTAGTGATAATGTTATATCCATTTGCAGAATTTTGCTGAATACATAAAGATAGCTCACCTTCATAAAATTCACTATCATCAAGCCATTCATTACCACTATTCACATTCCAGATACTGGCTCCTTCGTCTTCATAATTACCAAACCATATAAGCTCGCGACCCACTCGGAATTCATAATTATTACCAGGAGATATCGCATCAATGCTGGAAATATTTCCCCACTGAGGAAGATGTATAATTTGAGATATATATTCATCTCCATTAAAAGAGAATGTTAAGGCTTCTGTAAACTGTTCATTTTCCATCAACATATTCAATGTATCCAAAATTACATGTGCTTCAATTTCAACATTATCAACACTTAAATATGTATTTAGTTCTTTAGATCTCATTTTTAAATAATCAAGAATATAATTACCCAGTTCACCAATTGCGATCTGCGGGATATAGTCATCGATGAACACCGGCTTTATACTGAATGCACTAAAACCATCTTCGCCAATTGAAGTGTTTAGGACCATAGACGGAAAAGTTTCAAAATAATTAAGATCGAACGCAAAATTACCAAGTGAATGAGCAATAAGTTTTCCGTTGTAAACTTCAAGTCCCTGAATTATATGCGGATGGTGACAAATAACCAAATCTGCTCCCGAATCAATCATGTGGTGACGGATCTCAATATCCCACATATGAGGAATATCAATTCTTGGTGTGTAATCCTCGTCTTCAGCAAAATCCTTTTCATCCCAACCGGCAAATACATCAATGAAATCGTAATTAGCACCTGGAGCTGTGGAATATTCACTCCCGGAATGAGCTTCCACAATTATTAGATCAGCATTATCCTGAACGGCATTTATTTGTTCCATTATGTAATATGGAGTCATATAAGCAAATCCAAATTTGTTAAATCCAGCCTGTAAATAAGGTTGGTAATTATTGTATTGACCAGTTCTGTCACACGATCTTAAAAAAGCTAGATTAACACCTTTCTTGGAATAGAATAATGGCTTGTATGCTTCGTAGGAATCAGCACCGGCACCGGAATGTAAAATTCCATATTGATCTAGAGTGCTCTGGGTTTCCTGCATACCTTCCAAATTATAATCACTTACATGATTATTTGCCAGGCAAACCAGATCTATTCCCGCAAAGGCCAGACCTGCTGCATTTTCAGGGGCTCCCTTAAAATAGATTGTTTTAGTAGGATGGGGCACATTATGAGTTGTGAGTGGACATTCGAGATTTGCAACTGAAATATCAGCATTTTCTCCGAATATGGATAACGTTGGCTCAAAGATGGCTTCAACCCCCTGTGTAGGAATAATACCACCACCAGCTTCGTAGCCACGTGCCAGCATAATATCACCTACAAAGTTCATAGTTAAGGGAAATGATGTAGGACCTTCATCCACATCTATTTGACAAGAGGCATAACCATGATGATCAGATTCATCTGTAACTTGCAGATGAACTGAATATGAATGGTCATCTTCTACGATATATGTATGTGCGGGATTCTGCAAAGTGCTCGTAGAATCATCTCCAAATAACCAGAGAAAAGTGTGTTCGTCACTATCGGGATCTATAACTTCGCTGTAAAATTGAACATTAACACTGCGCAGATTATTTGAATTCCGATATAAATCACCAATTTCAAAACTGATTTCAACTTCTGGTGAAACTGGCAAATCCTCTGTGATATTATAAATATTGTCAAAATAAACAATTCCACTACCTGCATCATTATCATTTATAAATATAAGTTCTATTATCTCAGGCAGATATTCATACCAGGAGAACCAATCATCAGCAATAGGAAGTTGAAAAATATTCCATTCACCTTCTCCAAATGCACCCTGATAAACAGGTATCCATTCTTCAATGTTCAATAATTCTGTGCCATCAAGAGAGTAGAATAATTCATTTGTGCCATCACTGACTCCAAATCCTTGAATCTCGCCCTTATCTTCTATAAAACAGGCAACTTGCCATATATCATTATCTTCGAGTGTAACAGGCTCTATTGCTTCTACCTTCCAGGTATTGCCATATAATTTAAGAGAATATTGCGAAAGTGTGTTATATGTATTCTCTGTTGACAACTCCCAGGCATTGGGGTGCATATCCTGATCTGGATAAGAAGTTAAGAAAATTGTTCCACTTTCAAAGTCTTCAATTGGAACTTCACGATTAGCGGCAAAGCTAAGTGTATTTATTAATAATAAAATAATAAAAATAAATATGAGTTTTAATTTCATGTTACACTCCTAATAAACAACTTCGATTTCAAATATTTAAAACTGAATAAATTTTGACAAGGTTTTATCCATATACTTGTCACATTCAATTATTGACAGAAATATTATTAATTAAAATATACCATTAATGAATAAAATAGTATTGTTTTTTTTAAAGAAATATATATCATCTCCAAAAAGGGAGTGGTTGCGGTTTGACTCTGTTTTTATGGTTATTGGAATAATCATTTCCGTAGCAACCCTCACTGTGGCATTATCCATATTTGAAGGATATGAAACAGTACTGAAAAAAACTATTCTCGGAGTTAACTCTCACATTTATATTTTTAATGCTAGCGAAGGAAATCTTACAAGCCAGGATGTAGAACAAATAGAAAATAAATTGCAAAAACATGAAGGGGTAGAGAATACTTCTGCTCTTATAATTACTCCGGCAATGGCTGCAAATGGGAATAGAATAAAAGGATCTATTGTTCGTGGAATAGATTGGGAACAGCAGGAACTTCCCAGCAAATATAAGAAATATGTATTGGAAGGTTCTTGGAAACTTGATGCAGAAAATTCGGCAGTACTGGGTTACAAACTGGCTAAGGAATTGGACCTGAAATTGGGGGATACATTTAAACTGATAAGTCCGATGAATTCCAAAGTTACTCCGATGGGTTTGAAACCGAAAGAAGAAACATTTTCGCTTGTAGGTTTATATAGATCCGGGATGTATGATTATGATAGTAAATTCATTTTTATTGATAGAAATGTAATGGCTGAATTTAACTCTATGGAAAATGAATTTACAATGGTGGAAGTTAAGATGAAACCGGAATGGATTGAGAGAGCTGATTATATTGCTTATGTTTGGGAACATGAGTTTGATTATCAATATCAGATATCTTCATGGATAGATTTTAACAGTAACCTATTTGCTTTATTAAAGATGGAAAAATGGGTGATTTTCATCATCCTAAGTTTTCTGATCCTTATTGCATCGTTCAATGTTGTAAGCTCTGTATCTACATCTATAATAGAAAAGCGTACAGAACTAGGAATATTAAAAGCATTTGGAGCTTCCGATAAAATACTACAAAAAATATTTATTGGTAAAACATTAATACTGGCTTTGTTATCTGTTTCATTCGGCCAGATATTGGGAGTTCTTATTGCAGAATTTTTGAGCTGGCAGAAGTTTTTCGTACTCAAGGGAGAGGTCTATTTTCTAGAAGAAATTAACGTTCAGTTTGGATATCTCAGCTGGATTATCATTCTTGGAGTATCGATGTTGATAGTATTCGCAGCAGCGCTAATACCTTTAAAGAATATTTCCAAATTGAATATTACAAATATAATAAGAAAAGCATGAAGCTGATGCTAGGAGATTAGAATTGAGTTTAATAAGAGTTGAGAATTTAAAGAAAAGTTACAATGAAGCATCTGGTAAATTGGAAGTATTAAGAGGAGTAGATCTGGAAATCCAGTCAGGAGAGATGATAGCGATCACTGGAGAATCCGGCAGTGGAAAAAGTACACTTCTCCATATGATGGGGATGCTGGACAGCTATGACTCAGGTAATATCTATTATTCCGGTAAACAGATAAATGTGAAAGATAAAGATCTTAATGGATTTAGGAATAAACGAATTGGATTTGTTTTCCAGTCTCATTATCTTTTAGAAGATTTTACAGCTGAAGAGAATGTAGCAATGCCAAAGTTCCTGGCTACAAAGGACTTCAAGAAAAGTGTTATAGATTCCAGAAAATTATTAAAAACACTTGATCTTGAAGACCGGCGTTTGCATTATCCTAACCAGTTGAGTGGCGGAGAACAGCAAAGGGTTGCAGTAGCACGATCACTGATAAATTCTCCAGAAATAATCTTTGCGGATGAACCAACCGGAAATCTGGATTCAAAGCATAGTGATGAGCTTATTAATTTACTGATGGATCTGAATAAGAAACACGGACAAACTTTTGTAATTGCAACACACAACCAAGAAATTGCCAACAAAATGGATAGATGTTTTATTCTGGAAAATGGAATTTTAAAAGAAACAACAAAATAAATTATTAATGTAAAATGAAAAAGAAAACCTGGCTACTTATCATTGTGCTAATTGTCTTTATTATCAATATTACTTTCTTCGTGTTGGTGAGACTGGCAAAAGTAGATAAAATAGTTCAAACCAGGATATCAGATCAGCTTTCTGAGATACTGAATGCAGAAATTACAATGGAAGAATTTACCTTTAATGATAAACAGGCTAATATTTCTGGAATTGAAATTAATAGTCCAAATAAATTCAACTTGAAGGTGAACCAACTATATGTTGAATATAATCTACAAAAACTCATTTTCTCCAAGTTTAAGAATCTGAAAGCTTTAACACATATTAAGATTTACGATCCTGAATTTACTCTTAAAATTGTTCCCAACGGAAATGAAAAAGAAAAAAATGAATTTGTTATTCCCGATATTTCAAAATTCTTCGAAATGCTCAATATTTATAATGGGTCCGTAAATATCGAATTTAAAAATGAAGTCTTACAAATTGCTAACAGCTGGCAGAATATCGACCTTTCAATACGGAATATTAAAAGTTCTAACATCATACTTTCGGCTGTTTCTGGTGAAAACTCTGATCTGCACATTTCTTGCATTTTAAATAAAGGTGTAATTGAAAAAGCAGAACTTAAATTGAATGATCTCAAACTTTCCAAATTGGAAATTTCACAATTGAATTCTATAGGATTTACACTCGGTGCAGATCTGAGCTATAATGAAGAAGGACTTAAGTACTCAAGCAATATAAAACATATAAGTGCTGAAATTGCTGCAATGAATGCATCAATAGATTCCATCTTAATTTCCGGAAACAATAAACAAACATTTATCACACTTCATAATTCATATCTCGATAGTAACAAAATTAATGGAAATGCTGTCATTAATGATGTTCTTTCAGATAAAAGAACAATTAAATCTGAAATTGTAACATCCAATATTCCACTTCAAAAATATGTAACCCAAGTTGCAGGAAATGTAAACGCAAAGATAAATATCTCCGGAAAATTATCTAAGCCTTTTATTGAAGCAGAATTAACATCAAATATGCTGAGAGCAGCGCAGCAAGAAATAAGAGATATTAACATTTCTGCAAAGATGAAAGATGATAATATAGAACTGCAACTGAATAATTCCATTTGGGAAGAGAATCTGTTAGTTGGAGATGGATATTATAAAATCGGAGAAGATCTTCATCTTGATCTGCATTCTCGCAATATGCTCTGGCAAAGTGGGGGATTGCAAATTAATGGTGATCTCACTTCAGTAATTAAATATCAAGGTGCAATAGACATATTCATAGAGCTTGAGAAAATTATGATTCAATCTAACTCAATTAGTTTTGAAGACTTGACTCTTAAAGCAAACCTTATGGGTGATGAACTTACTGCAGATATTACACACCCTTTAAACGATATTGGATTTTCCTGTTATGGGAATATCCGATCACAAGAAGTAAAAGCAAAATTAAAGCTTCGCAGTTTGGAATTGAATAATGTTTTTAATGGAATTTCCCTTCCGATTCTTACCGGAGATATTGAGGTTGAAGCTAATAAATACAGCATTGTAACAAATTCTAATATTATGGTATACGACAGAGATTACGGGAAACTTGGTGGAAGACTAAAGACAGATATTGTTCTGGATATCTCAAATAAACGCTCACTTATTAATATTCGATCTTTCAATGCTCGATATAATTATGAACCTTTTAATATAGAATTATTAGCAAAAGGCTCGCTGGACAGTCTCCAGATTAAACATTTTCAGTTTAATAAA
>JAGLPW010000068.1 GCA_023137125.1 Candidatus Cloacimonadota bacterium
GTGGGGAAGAACTAAAGATTAAGGAATATTCCAAATATTTTGTGGATTACGATGCATCTCGACAATTAGATGGGAATCTTACTTTTGATGCGAATGTAAATAATTTTGGGGAAGGAGATGTGAATGGACATATCACTCTAAATGATTTTAAGATAGGTGATATGAATGAACTTGATGCTACTATGAACCTTTCCGGAAACAGTTCATTGATAAGTTTGCAGGATGGATCTATTAAGACAGATGATCAGGAGATTATTAGTTTGCAAGGTGCATTGATAACAAAACCCAATATATTAATTACAGCAACAGGGATTATCGATTCTCTCCAAATAGCAGATATTTTTCCACAAGAAAATATTGACGGAATTATTAAAGGTGGAATCGAATTCTCAAGATCTAACAATGATAATGAACTTCAACTTGATATTGAGGTTACGAGATTTAAAGCTAACAGATTCAAGGCTGATCTTTTAAAATTCGATATCCTGCAAAAAGATAGTTTGCTGTATGTGAATGATCTAAGATGCTTTAGAAAAAATGAATTCAATTTGAGATCAAGTGGTGCAATTGGTTATAATGTGTTAAATTCAAAAGCATTCTCCGATACAAATAATATATCTATAAAGTTTGATGGTGATATGCTTCAGATGGTTGCAGATCAGACAAAAGCAATATCAGATGCGAGTTCAAAAACAAAATTTGAATTTAAGGTTAGAACAAAAGACAGTAAAATATTTATTGAGCAGGGAAACTTTTCTCTATCTGACGGTTATTTGAAAATAAAGGGTCAACCGGAAGATATTGATAATATCACCTTTAAATTTGATATTATCAATAATATCTTTTCAATTGAAAAATTCAAGTTTCGAATGGGTGAGGGAAGATGTTATATTTCTAATACAATAAGTAATAATAATGAAGATTTTATTTTAGGTACGCTTAATCTGGGAAAAATATTGATCAAGACTAGTGAGGTTGGAATTCTCGTTAATATGCCAGGATACATTCCTAAGAATAATGTAGCAAAATTAGTTATCGAAGGAAGGAATAGTGAATATTTCGAAGTAACCGGTCCATTTGAAGACATCAAGATGATTGGTGATCTGAATGTTTCCAATGGTGGTGCTATCTTCCCACCTAATACAGAAAATCTTTTAAAACTTTTCAATACTGTTCGAGAAAAAAAAGAAGTTGAAAACGTTATTTTGCCACTTAGTTTTGATCTTATGATCAACCTCGGTGAGAATGTTAAGTATGTTACATATCCGGTAGATATTAAACTAAATCCGGGTGGATATCTTAACTTAGTTTATGAAAATGAAGAATTCACGATCCCGGATGCGTTGTTCATAGCAGATGAGGGCTCAGTAGATATTTTTGGGACGAAGATGAAGCTGGACTATATGCAGATACAGCTTAGCAGATTCACAGAGGGTGCAAATATCTCCGGAACATTCTACAAAAAAACTGCCGACGGCTCAATGATAACATTGAATATTTATAACGAGGTTGTAGGGGATGATGAGGTTGGAACACTAAAGTTCTCACTCAATAGCGACAATCCTAATGACAGGATAACAGATATATTGTCTAAACTTAGATACAATAGGTCTATGTCAGATATTTCAGCGGATCAAAAGAAAACACTATTGCAGGATGAAGTTTTTCAAATTGCCGGAATGGGATTAGAAAGTGCCGTAATGGATCCACTCTTGTCACCTGTAGAAAATTGGATCAGAAAAAGCTTGAAATTAGATTATTTCCATCTCCAAACAGATCTTGTCCAAAATCTTTTTGCCAGCTATTCTTCCGACGATAAATCTCAATATGAAGTTTATGATGAAACTAATGAACTTGCAAAATTCTCATCTGAATTGTTTTTGAATAACTTGTCTATAAGTATGGGAAGGTATCTGAGTCGTGATCTATTTTTGGATTATGAAACACGAGTAGAAAGATCTCAGGATGTTGCACTAACCTCTGAAATGGGTATATTCCATGAATTTTCACTAAGATATCAATTACCTTTTAAATTCAGGATTTTATATAAATATAAGATCTTGCCTTTTAAGGAAGAAAATCCGCATGAGATCATGCTGGAGAGGTCTTTTAAATTTTAGTACTGACGGAATTTCAGAATGCTGACACTCCACTTTATTTATTTATTACATTTTTTAAATTGATAACAAATGTTGCACCGGTTGGCTTGTTATCTTCTACTGATATATAACCACCATATTCATCGATAGTTTGTTTAACAATAAATAAACCAATGCCCGTATTCCCTGTTTTGCCATAAGCAAAACCTTCATCAAATATCATATCTTTTATATCATCAGTAATTCCAATACCAAAATCTGAGAATTTTATTACACAGCGATCTTCTTTAGGATTTATCTCTATATTCAACTTATTTGTGTTCCCATGTTTTATTGAGTTACTTATAAGATTTTCAAATACAGAATATAATGCCTCGTCCGCATAAACAATACCTTTTCCAGAAATGGTTGCTTCTAAATCAGGATGATCCTTCACGATTTTATTTATTACTTCTCTAATTTTGCATTCTGCAAGAGTAGAGTGTGTTTCTATGAATGACTCCTGTTTGCGTTGTCTATGAATTGTATCCATACCTTTCTTAACTCTAATGGCTATTTCATCAAGCATTTTAGGTTCAGAATTATCTTTATAAATGTGCAAAGCACTTTTAATAACAGCGAAATCATTTGTTAGATCGTGACGTAGAATTTTGTTTATTGTTTGTAAACGCTTTCTACTGATCTTAATTTCCTTTTCTGCTTTCTTACGCTCAGCTATCTCTTTCTTTAGTTGTTTATTTGCTTTTGCAAGTTCAACATTTTTTAATCTGAATATTTCAGCTTCTTTTTCTTTCTTTTCTGTTTCATATTTGGTTTGCATTTTGGCAATTTGCTCACTTTTTTGTTCATTGAATATCTTTTTTGTTAAATCAGTAAATTTTTTGTGAAATAAGAGAGCCTGTTCAAAATCTGACTGTGCTTCATACAATCCGGAAAGAGCATCAATGGCACTAGCTTCTAATCCTTTTGCTCCAATTTCGGAAGCTAATTGTAACGATTTCTCCAGATACTCATGAGCAATATTATATTCTTTTAGTTTAGTATTAATGATACCAAGACCTGTATTAGTGGTTGCTATTCCATACTTATCATCAATATCTTCAAATGATTTCAATGCTTTCACGAAATATTCCATGGCTTTATCATAGTCGTCTCGATCACTATAGATATTTCCAATATTGAAGTAAGATATTGCAATTGTCCTATTATCTCCAATTTCTTCTTTTATTGTTAGTGCTTTTAAATAATATTCCAAAGCAAGGTCATTATTCCCTTGGTTAGCATAAATAATTCCGATATTATTGTGTGAGATTGATGCGCCATATTTATCTCCAATTTCTTCTTTGATCTGTAATGACTTAAGATTGTATTCTAAAGCGCGCTCATAACTTCCCTGTTTTTCATAAATGATCCCTATATTGTTATAAGAAGCTGAAAGATGTATTTTATCATTTTCTTTTTCCCAGATGTTCAAAGCTTCATAATAATATTTTAATGCCAGATCGTAGTTACCCAATTTTTCATTAATCCCACCGATATTATGTTTCGAAGTAGCTATTTTATTTTTATCACCTATTTTTTCAAAAAGATTTAATGCTTTATTGTAAAATTTTAATGCTTCATTGAAATCACTTCGTCGGTGGAAAGAAACACCAATTATATTATAACTTCTGGCAATTCCTCTTTGTGAACCTATTTTTTTGGCAAGTACAAGAGCCTGCTTTGCATATTCTTCGGTTTTCTTCGGCTCAGTATTATAAAGAGCAAAAGCTAGATCATTTAGTTTTTCTACTCTTTCTTCACCTGAAGCAGTTTTTAATTTTTCTTTGAGCATTTTAATTTTTTCCATAAATTATCATCCCTTTAAAATTCACTTTCGGTTTAAACCAATTTCAGCAGACAGGAGTTCTGAAGTTTTGATTGGATTATTAAATGCTGATCACTCATCTCAGAGTCTGTATTATTTATTAAATATTGAGTCAATAATTGGTTTAAATTCAAAAATTTCAATAGGTTTTTCTAGATATGCTACAGGATTGATCTTTTGAGCACGTTCATATATTGTTATGTCATTATAACCCGTCATAAATATTATGGGAATATTTTTGTGTTCATTGATCTTCTTAGCAGCTTCGATTCCATCCATTTTACCGGAAAGATGAATATCCATTAATATAATGTTCGGTTTTTCTACTTTTGCTATTTCTACTGCTTCTTCTCCACGAGCGACAAAACTACATACATCATAACCATTTAATTCTAGTTCCATCTTCAAGCACTGTGCTATCAATATCTCATCTTCTGCAAGCAGAATTTTAATTTTTTTATTCATTAAATTTATCCTTTTATTTATTAATATACTTTTTCTCAATTTGCAATTCTAATTTCAAATTTTTCTTTTTCACTTTATTCTCACACTCTCTCTTTATGCAGGTCATCTTTTAATTTTATGATCCATTTTAATCCATCTTTCATTTTATAGGTTACTTCACCTTTCAACTGATATTTAATGAGAGAAAATACTGTTTGAAGTCCCATTGTGTTAACATTTTCCAGTTTAATATCTTTTGGAATTCCAATTCCATTATCACTTAAATGGATATTTATTGTCTCGTCTTCTTCTTTGAATAATCGAATTGAAATCTCATCTTTTTCATTATTTAGAAAGGCATGCTTAAATACATTAGAGATAAGTTCATTTAGAACCAGACCCAAGGGAATTGCAGTATCTATTAATACAAACACATCGTTCAATTCTAATTTCAATGATTTTCTTTCTGAGTGGATTCCAAAGCTTATCATAAGTAATTTAACAAGATCGGCAATATATTCCTTAAGATTTATATGAGATAGATCTTGAGATTGATATAGTTTTTGATGAACCAGTGACATCGCTTTTATCTTATTTATCATTTCGTCAAATGATTCGTGTACGATCTCAGTATTTGAACTACCGGATAGAGACTTGTTCTCAATGCTTCTGGATTGCATTCGTAACATCGCAGAAATAACTTGCATATTATTTTTAGTGCGATGATATAGTTCCCTTAACAATGTATTCTTTTCTTCTAGATTTACCTTTATCTGCTCCTCAGTTTGCTTTTTATTGATAGCTAGAGCAATTTCTTCTGAAACAAATGTGAGAATTTCCATATCATCTTTCGTATAAAGATCAGGATTATCATAACTCTGAACTGCAATAACACCTATTACTTTGTTTCCAATTTTCAATGGAACACCTAACCAGCTCAGTGATGGAGTTCCAATACTTTTAATTTCACCTTGTTTGGTTAATTCATCAAGAAGTTGCCTATTAGCAAATGAAGGTTTCCCTGTTTTGATAACGTAATTAGTAATTGTTTTTGCTGCGGAAAATGTCTCATGAACATCTTTTATATCAACATTATAGGGAAGGGAAATCATATCAGTTTCTTTATCGTATAAGGCGATGAAGAAATTTGACGTGTCCAATATCTTTCCCAGATATTCTCTTATTTTAATGAAGAGTTCGTGTAAATTATCAATTGTGATAAGGGCATTGGAAATATTATAAAGAGTGTTTTGTTTAATCTCAGCTTTTTTTCTATCACTTATGTCTGTAGTTAGTATTACCACTTTTTCTACTTTCTTATTTTCACTTAATATAGCATAGAATCTCTGCATGATCCATTCGGCTTTATTTTTTGCGCCAGGTTTTAATTTTATTTCAGGAATGTAATATGAACCACCATTTTCATAGATCTTCCTGATTTGTGCTTGGTGCTCACCCAGATAACCATCTTTTTCATTCATCTGCAAATGGGTGCGTTTGATCTTATAAGATTCTACCTGTTCATCGGTAAATCCCCAGATCTTTTTCCAGGATTCATTATTTAGAATGAGAGTACCATATTTATCACGAACGGAAATACCAAGTGGTGAATCTTCGATGACGGCAGAAGAGAGCTTTTCGCTTTCCCGTAATGCTTCATCCATCTTCATGCGCTCGGTTATATTTTCAACTGTTGAAGCTACTGCAATAACCTTACCTTGATCATTAATTAAAGGAGTGTTATACCAATCGCAAATAATAATTTCCCCATCCCTATTAATGTTTTCGTTAGTACTGCGAGTTCCTCCCTTATTGGCTAATAGCTCACTCCAAACACGATCTACATGCTTTCTATCACTTTGGGGTACAATAAATTTAGCTTGCTTTCCTGCTGCCTCTTTTTTAGAATATCCAAAAATTTTCTCGGCAGCTGGATTCCATCTCTTTACTTTAAAATTAAGATCCCACTCTATAACTCCAAGAGGGATCTGATTAAAATGAAGAGACATCCTCTGTTCATTATCACGCAGCATTTCCTCTGCTTTCTTGCGCTCAGTGATGTCATGTGCAATTCCTAAAACTACGGTTTTTTCTTTGATTTTTACAGGATAGGTGCGTATCTCCACTGAAACCTGACTACCATCTTTACGATTTAAAATAAATTCATCAGGACCTGTACCCTTACCTTGAATGTTTTTCAATAGAAGTTTCGAAGCCTTAGGTAATGCTCTGGGAGATAGGAGTTTAAGTTGCAAAAAACTTTTTCCAATCAGTTCTTCTTTTTTATATCCCATTAAATCTTCAGCAGCTTTGTTTCCATCAATGAAAGTTCCTTTAAGGTCGCTCAGGTAATAAGCATCCGGAGCAGATTCAAATAAGATATGTAATCTCTCCTCAGAGTTTCTCAATTCATTTTCCGCTTTTTTTCTCTCGGTTATATCTAAACAGTATTCTATCATTTGTATAACATTATTATAATTATCAAGTATGGGATAACCGTGAACTTCTACATTTCTGGCATTACCGTTTTCATCAAAATGAATGTGCTCAACGATAGTTGATTTTTTTGTTTTCTTTACAATTTCAAGCGGACATGGATGCTCAATATTTTTACAAGGCTTATCACTATTATGAGTAAGATAATAACAGGTTTTTTTATTAGATGATAAATTGAATCCAGCGGCAGAATTAGCCATAATAATATTGTAGTTGTTTGCATCAATAACATAGAATGGATGAGATAAGGAATCCATAACTTTATTTAGAAATGAATTTTGCTGTTGAATTTTCTCTTCTGCAAGCTTACGCTCTGTAAGGTCTCGCAAAACGCCCTCAATTCCAATTGTTTTTTTATTCTTATCAAAGATCAAATGTGAAGTTGCAGAAGCTGTTATCTCTCTTTCATCTTTTCCTAAAAGCGTTAGTTCATAATCCTCAATATTTCCTGTCTTTTTTAATATTTTCATAAAATTAGTACGTTCAAGGGGATTTTTAAATATTTTATAAACTGATTTCCCAATCAATTCCTCTTTCTCATATCCAGATAATTTTTTTACAGAGGGGCTAATATCCAATAGTATTCCTCTTGAATCAGTTTTATAATAAAGATCCTGAAATTCCTCAAAAATATTTCGATATTTTGCTTCACTTTCTTTCAGTGCTTTTGTTCTTTCATCCACCAATTCCTCAAGCTTCTGGTGATGTTTATTTAATTCTTCCTCAATTCTTTTACGTTTAGTTATATCTCTTACTGTCGCTTGTAGTAATTGTTTATCTTTCAATTTAATTCTTGTTA
>JAGLPW010000069.1 GCA_023137125.1 Candidatus Cloacimonadota bacterium
GTGATGATTCATATAATATCTTGAAATTTTCTTCACTTTTATTAAGTGCATTTTCTGCCTGTATGCGTTCAATCTCCGATTTTTTCAGATTATCAATTTTGGTTTTTAATTCATCATTCTCTTTGAGAAGTTGATCATTTGTTTTGCTTTCACGTTTCATTTCAGTCCTCTTACTTATTGCTTTTGTTCGAGTTGCTCTTAATAACTGGCATTTTCTTGATGCTTTAAAAATAAGAAACTAAATTATTAAATAAAATTATGATATAAAAATTTAATAAAACAAATTTAAGAATTTAAATTATCTATGTCAAAGAAAAAAGATAAATAGATAATAATAATTAGAATTTTATTTGTTAGAAATTATTATGAAATGTGAAATTAGATATTGGCTACATTAAATACCCGGAGGATGAACTTTATTGTTCATTTCCCATGGTTTAGAAAGAAAGTAATGTAGCGTTAATCTGGTTTTACCCCCAATTTTCCTCGGGATATCATTAATGTATTTATCCAGAACTGTAAATGTATCGAATTTGATATTTTCTCTTTTTGCAACTTCATCAATTATTTTTATGCCCTCTTCGATGATATCGGTTGTTGTATGTTCCATCAAGTTTGTATTGCAAACAAATTCTGTAATATTAAGCTTTGAAGCAAACTTTAGCATCTCCAGCATTTCAGTAATCCCGTTTGCATCTGCAGTAAAAGGACGCTTCGTATTAATAACCAAATGCATTTTATATCCACGTTTTTTAATGTTATCAACATATCTGGCAAGAGTTCTGCATCCGGCTGGATCTCCACCAACATCTAGAATAACAGTTTCCTCAAAGTTTTGTACAGTTCCCATAATTCTAGGAGAAAGCATTGGAAGATCGGCATGTTGAAATTCACCTTCCGGGGCAATAACCGTTATGCCTTCCTCGATAAAGTAGTCTCTCACGTCTCTACTGCGGAAATATGGATTTACAACATCTAGATCAACTAAAGTAACTTTTTCTCCTTGCTGGGAAAATTCTCTGGCTAAATTTATTGAGTATTCGCTTTTGCCGCTACCGTAAGCACCAATAACAATTATAAGTTCATTATTCATATTTCCTCGATCATGATCATTAATTTAGGCAAAATTCTAATGCTGCTATTAATTGTCAAAAAAATCTTTTTGACAAGATGAACCCGATAATAGAAAGGTAATAAAAAAATCGGAGATAGATTTGAAGAAAATAATTTTGTTAGTATTTGTTTTGTTGATGTTGGGTTCTCTTTTTGCAGAAGACTATCTTGACATTAATTTTTTTATAGAGCCCCGTTTTGAGCATGATCAGATAAATATGGTTAACTTTTTAGTAAAGAATATTCGAAATGATTCGATTCGGCAAGTGAATGCTTTTGCCGGAAGAATTTTGGCAGAGCCGCAATCTGATAGCTTAACAACAGTATTCATTAATGCTTTGGAACCTGAAATAATTTCTCCAGTAGATTATTTTTTCTTTGATAAAAGCATAAATTACGACCTTCTTATTTCTAATATTGAGAGCGACTCCATTCCAATTATTAAAAATAAAATAATTAAATGTGATTCTTTTAAAGTTGGGATCTTTGCTATTTATACTCCCGATTTTACAGTAAAGAATAATATTGCTGATTATGCCGTACTTGATACTGATATATTTAAAGTAGCAAGAGAACAGGCAAATTTTTTGGCAAAACAAACAGACTATGTTATTATGCTTTCAAATGTAACAAAATATATTGATAATGATATAGTAAAAAAATTAGATGTTGATGCAGTTGTAAGTTTTGATTATCAGAAGAAAAGTAATGAGCTTCTTTCTAACCGAACCACAAATTTCTATAGTATTCTTACTAAAAATGGTAATTATGGGAAATTACGTTTGGAATATCATAATGGAAAAGTAGGTGGGAAGTGGGAAGAGATTGAGTTTAAGGATTTCAGTTCATTCTAAATTTATTGAAAAGGAATTATTATGCAGAAAGCTATTGATGAATTTGTAAGAACTTTGATCTCGAGGGGTCTTTCTGAACATACAATAACTGCATATAAAAAGGATCTTTTGCAGCTTCAAGATTTTTTAGTGAAGTATTTCGAAGATGAAGATGTTAAGGTAGATCAGATCACACGTTTGTTTCTGCGTGATTTTATGCGACATTTAAGCGAAAACGACAGAAATAATCGTACTCTTGCACGTAAAGCAACAACTATGAAAAATTTCTTCCAATTTTGTGAAAAGAATGAATATCTAACAAAAAATCCTGCTTCAAATCTTCATATCCCAAAATTCGAGAAAACCCTGCCAAAATGTTTTTCTGAAAAAGAGATGGAAGAATTGTTGAATATTCCCGATCTATCCAGCAAATTCGGCATTCGAAATCGTGCAATATTAGAATTAATATATTCCAGTGGTCTAAGAATCAGTGAGATAGCAGGCTGTAAAATAGGGCAGATCGATCTGGGCGAAAAACTGATACGAGTAATTGGTAAAGGTAATAAAGAACGCATTGTACCCCTAAGCAGGAAAGCGAAGATAGCTATCAGGAATTATTCGAAAACGCGTGTGCAATTTAAATCCAGGTTCAGTGATGATAGCTTTTTCTTATCTAAAAGCGGAAAACCGCTTTCACCTAATGAGGTCAGAGAAATACTATCTCGTTATTTGAATTTAGTAGCAAAAACCAAAGGCTATTCACCACACACGATCCGTCATTCATTTGCTACTCATCTGTTGGCTCGTGGAGCTGATTTAAGAGCTGTTCAGGAAATGTTGGGTCATACTAATTTATCTACAACCGAGATCTATACTCACCTTACTTTAAAAGATTTGAAAAAGGTGTATGAGCAAGCCCACCCTAGAAGCGATAAGAAAGATTAAAAAAAGCCTTCAAAATTCCTAAAAATCTGAAGGCTTTTTCAACCTTTAAACTACTCAACAACTAAACTATTTAACTATTTCAACTGATTCGATAATAATCTCTTCTACCGGCCAATCTGGCATTCCTGTTTTTGGATTTACATGAGTAGGAACAACTTTAATTGCATCTACAATATCCATCCCTTTTGTCACTTTGCCAAATACACAATAACCCCAACCAAGTTTTTTATCTTTATGATCGAGGAAATTATTGTCCTTCACATTGATAAAGAATTGTGAAGTTGCAGAATGTGGGTTATTGGTTCTTGCCATGGCAATTGTTCCAACCTCATTTGAAAGCTGATTATCAGCTTCATTTTGAATTTGATCATAAGTATCAGTTTTATGATTTCCTTCAATGGTGAATCCACCGCCTTGGATCATAAAATTTTTAATTACCCTATGAAATACAGTTCCGTTAAAAAAACCATCATTAGCATATTTTAAAAAATTCTCTACAGTTATTGGGGCTTTATCTGCATAAAGTTCCAATTCGATGGTTCCCTTATTTGTAATCATTTTTACTTTAACATTTTCACTTGCTTCTAAATTGCTCATTGTGCACACTCCAATTAGTATTATTGCTATCATTACAAAAAGTCTTTTTCCCATTTTTAAATTCTCTCCTATTTTTTTGTTTTTTATTTCGAATTATTTGTAATTGTGTAATTCAATTTCCCCATTTTTCATTGTTAAATAAGAACTATTGTTTATCCAGTCACCAGCATTTGCATAAATACCGTTTTCATATCTCTCTATTTTGGGAAGATGCGAATGCCCCAGAATAACTACGTCAGCTTCATTTAGTTTTTCTTTTGCAAATTTAATAAGTCCTTGTTCACGTTTGTTCAGTGCATCATCTTGCACCTGTTGTCCTCTACTAGATCTGCTCATGTTTCTGCCAATATTAAGAGCTAAGTCAGGATGCAGATTCCCAAATATCCACATGATGAATTTATTACGGATTATTTTGCGGAATATCTGATAACGTAAATCGTTTGAAGTGTATCTATCACCATGAGAAACAAAAGTTTTTACTCCGTCTATCGTTTCGCAGAAATTATCTTTATATACTTCAATTCCTAATGTTCCGGTAAGGAAATCTTTAAACCAGAAATCGTGATTCCCGGCGATGAATACAATTCTGACACCATTTTCTCTAAGTTGATTGAGTTTATATAGTAAAGGAAAGTAACCCTTGATAATGAATTTCTTCCACACAAACCAGAGATCAAAAATATCTCCATTCAAAATTAATAGATCAGCATCATCTTTAATACTATCCAGAAAATCAATTATTTTTTTTCTACGCTTAGTATCTTCGATATTTTCTACAAATTTCAAATGAAAATCGGATGCAATGTATACATTCATATAATATTTCCTTTTTGCTAATTCGTCATAATATAGTAAAACAAATTTACTCCAAATTGGAAAGCCAGTTCCCTTAAGTTTTCAGGATCATCATGAACATTACTCCAACCATCGGATATATTGGACTCATAAGTATAGAGCAGCATTAGTCGTCCATCAACATCAAAGATACCGAACGCTTGTGGTCTCTTATCATCATGCTTATGGATCTTTGGTAACCCGTTTGGAAAATCGAAATAACAGTGAAATAGCTCGTGGCTGGCTGGTAACTCGACCAAATCTTTGTCTGGGAAAATTTTATTAATTTCATGTTGGAAAGTTTTGTCTAAACCATAATCGTCGTCAACATAAAGAAATCCACCACGATCTAAATATGTCCTGATATTTTCAGCCTCTTTATTACTAAAATTAACTGTACCATGTCCTGTCATGAAAATAAAAGGATATTCAAAAAGTTTTGGATCATCCGGGCTGACAATAGCCTGAATTCTAGAGAACTTTGTATTCAATGTATTATTTAGATATTCAGCTATATTTGGTATCGTATCCTGATCGTTGTACCAGTCACCACCACCCTGGTAATGCAATCGTGCTATTTGATATTCACTTTCAAGACTATTAAGAATACTTAAAACTAATACGATAATTATTATTAATATTTTCTTCATAATTTATACTCAAAAGTGATAAATTTTACTATATGAAATCGTGCAAGTAAAAAAAATCTGGACACAATAATTTGCGACTTTCAGATGTCATTATTGTTAAATAATTAATTTTTAAAATTTAGTAGATCAAATTTTTGATAGCTGATTTGCAGATGGAGATAAAATGGAGCTTTACAAAGAACTTTGCAGTTGTGATAAATTTTTTCTTATTGCCGGTCCGTGTGTGGTTGAAGATGAAAACATGATGATGCAGATCACCGCTGAACTAGTAGAAATGACTCAGAAACGAGGAATACGATTTGTTTTTAAATCATCTTTCAGAAAAGCAAACAGAACTTCAATCGAGTCACCAACCGGTCCTGGATTAAAAAAGGGACTTGAAATTCTATCAAAGATAAGAAGAGAATTCAATGTTCCAATATTAACAGATATTCATGAAATAAGCGAGGTTGATAAAGTGGCAGAAGTTGCTGATATCCTACAGATTCCGGCATTTTTATCTAGGCAATCTGATCTTATTTATGCAGCAGCAAAAACAGGCAAAATTGTAAATATAAAAAAAGGACAATTCATGGCTCCAGAAGATATGAAAAATGCTGCAGAAAAGATCTTAACTGCAGAAAATAAAAATATTTTACTCACTGAACGGGGAACAAGTTTTGGTTATCACAACTTAGTAGTAGATTTTCGCAGTTTTGCAATTATGAAACAACTTGGTTATCCTGTAATCTACGATGTTACACACAGCCTGCAAAGACCTTCCCAGAATATAACTTCAGGTGGAACTCCACAATATATAGAATTGATGGCAAAAGCTGCATTAGCAACCGGTAAGGTTGATGGACTCTTTATTGAAACACATCCGAATCCTGAAGTAGCACTGAGTGATGCAAGTTCAATGTTACCGCTAAATGAGCTTCCCAAGCTACTGGATGCCTGTTTGAAAATCAAAGGATAATGGGGAATATATGGATTTCAGTAAAATCAAATTGATTATTTTAGATAACGATGGTGTTCTAACCGATGGGAAAATTATTTATAACAATAACAAAATTGAATCTAAGAATTATAATGCAAAGGATGGATTGGGGATCAAATTATTGCAATTTAGTGACATTAAGCTGGCGATCATAACGGGTCGGAATTCGGACATTCTTGAAAAAAGATGTGATGATCTTCAAATAGAATTTCTCTTTCAGAGCGTTAGAAATAAACTGAAAAAAACTACTGAACTACTAAAAGAATTGAATTTAGATTGGGAAAATGTAGCCTATTTGGGAGATGATTGGAATGATTTTCCTGTGATGGAGAAATGTAATATTTCAGCAGTTCCAGCAGATGCTTTCGAGGATATTAAAAGTAGGGTAAATCTTGTTACAAAGCGTAATGGTGGGGAAGGAGCAGTCAGAGAATTTATAGAACTTATCTTGAAAGAACAGGGAATATATGAAGAGAATTTGCAGAAGCTTCTTGATCATCTTAAGTCTTTGTAGTTTACAATTTCTGATTTCCTGTACGGGGAATGATGATGCCTCCAACATGCCTATAAGCGGCAAAATACCGGATGAACAAGCCGATTCTATCAAGATCATTTCCACAACTAAAAATGTGATAGACTATGAATTAACTGCTGTTCATTATTATAAATATTATAGCACAAAACAAACTTTTGCAGATACAGTATTTGTAACATTCTTCAATGTAGATGGCTCTGTGAAGTCAACTTTGAAATGCAATAAAGCCGAAGTAGATGATGCAAAAAATACATTAACCGGAATTGGTGATGTTGTGGTTGTGAGTGAAAATGGAACAATGAAAGCACCACTAATAGTTTTAGATAGAAATACAAATATTTTATATGCAAAAAATGGTGTGATTTTAATTAGAAAAGATAATGTACTTAAAGGTGAAGAGATGGAATCTAACTTGGATCTTGATAGAGTAGAGATCACAAAAGTATCGGCTGAGGGAAAACTAAATGAAGATGAAGTCAGTTGGTAGACTAATTGCATTATTCATTTTAACGACTATTATAGCATCGATATTTGAACTTCATGCTGAAGAAGAATTACGTCCGTATAAATTGATAAATGCGGATAAACTTATTATTAACAAAATAGAAAGTGAATATATAACAAATCTTTTTGGGAACGTACATTTTTTTTATGGTGATACTGAATTCTTCTGTGATAAAGCAGATATTTTTGAATTGCAGAAGATCGTACGTATGCAGGGGAATGTGAAAGTATATGAGGATACTTTGAGTTTGAAAGCAGATAATGTTGATTACTTTCGTAAATCTGAACGTCTTTTCCTGCATGGAGATGTTTTGGCAACAGAAACTCATATAGATTCAACCATAAGAACATTTAAAGCTGAAGAGATAGAATATTTCAGGAATTCCAGAGAACTTTTTGCTAAAGAAAATGTGATCACTTATGATGAACGGGAAAACATGCATGGAACCTGTGGAGAATTAAAATACTTTATGAATGATGGTTATGGTTACCTGATGAAAGAGCCTGTTCTTTCCATTGCAAAAAAAGATACCATTTCCATATCAGCAGAGAAGATCGAGTATTTTAAGGACTATAAAAAAGTTGTTGCAACATTTAATGTGAAAACCTTTTCAAAAGAATTTATTATGAGCAGCGACTTCCTTTTATATTTTGCTGATGAAGAAAAAGCAGTATATTTAGGAGAGCCAAAATTTACTTCGGATCTGGCAGATGCAACAGCAATTGAATTTCGGATATTCTTTGAAGAACAGAAAATTAAAAAGGCTATACTTCAAGATTCTTGTTATGTACAGTTTTCTGAAGTGGAGGATCAACCCAAAAAGAGTTGGGCAGTTGGTGATCTGATGGAATTTAATTTTGAAAAAGGAAATATTACATTTTGTGAAGCAACAGGAAATGTAAAGTCACATTTTCAGCAGGAATCCACAGAAAGTAGAGATTTTTCAGCTAATAATGCACAAGGTGAACATCTCATTATAGAAATGGACGATCAAAATAAAATTGAAAGAATTTCAATGAAAGATAAAGTTCATGGAATCTATAAATTTAAACATAAAAACTGGTAGAAAAACCTTAACTAAATATAAAAAAACATTTTAGATTCAAAGCTAAAGCATATTTTATTCCAAATATGTATTTTAATTATAACATTCGCTTGACAAATTAAATGGAATTAATTAAATTCATTTAATATGAAGAGTATAAAAACAGTTAATTTAGTTAAAATTTATGGCAAAAGAAAGGTCGTAAATAATGTTAGCATTAATCTGCAGCAGGGTGAAATTGTTGGAATTCTTGGACCCAATGGAGCTGGAAAATCTACAACTTTCTACATGATTCTTGGCTTAATAAAAGCTAATAGTGGAGATGTATTTTATAATGATAAGCAAATAACAAATCTCCCCATGTATAAACGCGCGCAGCTTGGTATAGGATATCTTGCTCAGGAACCTTCTATTTTTCACAAACTTACAGTTGAGCAGAATATCATGGCAATTCTTGAAACACTCAAAATCTCAAAAAAAGAACGAAAACTAAGATTGGAAGAACATCTGGAAGAATTGGGTCTTACAATATTAGCTAAACAGAAAGCATATACATTGTCAGGTGGGGAACGCAGAAAACTTGAGATAACCCGTTCACTTGTAACATCTCCTTCTTTTATGCTTATGGATGAACCTTTTGCAGGTGTAGATCCTCTTGCTGTAGCAGATATTCAGGATATTGTAAGAAAATTAAAAGAGAAAAACATTGGTATTTTAATTACTGACCATAATGTTCTTGAAACTTTGAAAATTACTGAAAGAGCTTATATTATTTTTAATGGAGAAATATTATTTAGTGGAACATCCAGAGAATTGGTAAAAGATGATAAAGCACGTGAAGTATATCTTGGCGATAGATTCACAAACCCTTTTGGGAATGAATGAAAGAAGAGTAAATATTAATGAAATTTAAGCAAACATTAGTTCAAAGGCAAACACAAAACTTGTTATTAAAACCAAAAATGCTTCAGTCTTTAGAAATGCTTGCAATGCCATTAATGCAGCTTGAAACTCATCTAAAACAGGAAATGATCAGTAATCCAATGCTTGAACTTCTTGAATATCGAGATGAAGAGGATATTTCACCAGAAACAGATGAGAAAATAAAAGATAGAATTGAAGAAGATATAAAAAATGAAATCGAAGATAAAGAGTTGAAAAAAACTCTGGAAGAGACTAAGGAACTGAGTGAAATATTGGATTCATATTCAGAATACTTCCAAGGAACTTCTGGCAGCGTATCTTCTA
>JAGLPW010000007.1 GCA_023137125.1 Candidatus Cloacimonadota bacterium
TTTTCTCTGAATTTCTGCATTTTATGGAATTCTAACATGCTTCTAAAATATTTGCCGACAGGATGAAGATCACTAAAATAATGCTTTAATCTATCATCTTTCTTAAGTTCTTCCTCCAATCGTTCAATGTAGAATGAATAAACAGAAATATTAGCTTCACTATCCAATATATATTTCGATGCTGCGTTCATTCTATTTAAGGTTGGCCCACCGCAGAAATTGAACAATTTTGATTTTGAAAGATAGCCATATGAGTTTGTCAGCAAGAGAATGTTTGCCAGAAACGATCCGATAGAATAGGCAAAAAAATCTATAGATGAATTCTTCTTTATTTGCGGATGCAGACCGGATTTGATCTCATGGATCAGTTGCATTACATCGTAAAATGATTGAAGACCAGACCATAAGAATCTTTGAGGATGGAACTGTAATCTGGCACTGAGAGCGATATTGGCAAAAGATGAGTTTGCAACATTTGGAAAGATCTCTTTCCTCTCTTTATTTGCTGTTCTTAAGAATCTTGGATCTATCCATTTAGCTGGAGTTCTATTCATATGAAAAGCGATAGGGAAGAGCACTATCTGTTTTCCGGTTTGTTCCATTAATTTATAAGCCCAAGGTAAGTATTTGCTCCAATCTTTCTCGTTAAGACCATGCAACAAGATTATTGTACCATTAGGTTTAACCTTTTTAATTTTTTCTTTTCCTGTTTTTTTAGATTTCTTAACTTCAATTGGAATTAGAATGCTGTAATTGAACTTTACATTTTCCTTAATTTTAGAATCCGGAGTTTCAATTATTTCATTCAAATGAGGTGCATCAAATTTACTTGAGAGATCGTATGTAGTATTGAATTTCAGGTTATGTTCATTACAATGATACGATTTTTCGCCCGGTAGAAGTTTATGACTAAATGATTCAAATGGAATATTTATTACACGTGCTCCAAGTTCAGTTATATCAATTTTGTCATCAGTTAAATTAAATTTGCTTTTTAATAGATTATAAATTTCTAAATATGTCATTTTTTCTCCGGGATCATTAGAAAATTAGTTTTGTTAATAACGAATTAACAAGTGTGATAAGCAGTGCTGCAATAGCCGAAGTGAAGCAGCCTTTCAGTTTAAATTTGGGCACAAGCTTGGCAACAATAAGCAGGCAGAATCCATTTATAAAAAACGTAAATATACCAAAAGTAATAAACGTTATAGGAAATGAGATGAAAACGAGCACAGGCTTAATGGTCATATTCACCAATGCCAATACAAGAGCTGCAACAATGGCTGCGAAAAAATTATCTATTACAAAAAGTCCGGTAAGACGTCCAACAGCATAGATAGAGAAAGAGAGAATTAAGAATTTTAGTATAACATCCTGCATGATCAGGTTGATTCCATTCTTTTAATTTGAGAATTTCCTTAAGAAAGCAGGAATTTCCATTTGTTTATCCGGGAATACGCTGGTTTTTTCCTCAGTTTTTCTATTTAAGTTCAAAGAATCAGAATTTCTTATTCGTCTTAGAGTGCTTCCAATATCTTCTGAATCATCTTCTTTATCATGAATTATTGTTTCACGTTCGTATATGGTTGTTTTGGCTGTATCAAGTCCGGTAGTTATCAGTGTTACTTTTATCTTTCCTTCCATTGCATCATCGATTATAATACCTGTAATAATATCTCCATCATCACCTGTTTGCTTAATTATCTCATTTGTAATAAGTTCAAACTCATCCATTTTAAAATCTTTACCGGC
>JAGLPW010000070.1 GCA_023137125.1 Candidatus Cloacimonadota bacterium
GATGATGCAGTGTTGTAAGTATCCAGCATGGAAATTTCAATTAAATCGTATTTTTCATTAGAATTTCTAATATAACCACGAGCTTCTTTATTGATGATTTGAACTTTTTCATTATTATAAATATTTCCCGAATATTCTGCAAATTCATTTTTCATCAGCGAGACAACATTCTTGTTTAATTCAAGCCCGATTATTATCTCAAAATTGTGTAATAAAACTTTTAATAAACCTGTCCCACCACCAACTCCCACAATTAGTGCTTTCTCTTTTTTTCCTAAAAGATAGTGAGGGAGACTCGAAGGAATATCATTCAGATATAGAATCGAGTTTTTATCTCCATCAAAAGGAGTGATCGCACTCATACCTTCACCATCATAAAAGATCCCCTTTTGTTCCGGAACTTGATGTTTGGAAAGAAAGCTGAGTCCTACGGTTGATCTTAATCCTTTTGCCTGAACAACTTGTACAAGACCAAGTGGAGAATATTTCTCTTCAATAATTTCTGCTTCAGGCAGATTTAAAGCAAAGGAAATTGCTTTGTACTGCGAGATCTTTTTCAGGTTAAGTTTATCAAAAGCAAAATAAAAAAGAGAAGTGAAAACAATAGAAAAAACTATTGTAAACAAAACGATTTTTTTACTTAGATTTATGGAGAAAACAATCGTAATGATAAAGGCAACGATTGTGATAAATAGTAGCGCAGAAAACGGATGCAGGAAATATGAGATAAGAACAACGAAGATCGCTCCAATTCCGGAACCTGTTAAATTTGAGAAATAAGTCTTACTAATGGGGAATCTCGTCAAAGTTATTCCAATGGTTGAAGCAGCAAAAATAAAGGGAATTCCCATCACAACAAAGTATAATAAGAGGTAAAATATCTGACGATTGTCAATACCAATTTCAAAGGGATTAAAGGGAATTTTACAAAATATAATAAAACCTAAACTCATTGAAATAGGGAAGAGAGCTAATGTAGAAAGAATAAATTTATTAAAATGTTTTTCTATCTTGTTTTTAAGGAATACGATTGCTGTTCCACTCACTCCGAAACCTAAAAGTGCCATGCTGATGATGAGCGAAGAAAGATTTTGCCATTGTGTAATCGCAAATATTCGAATAAAAATTATTTCATAGCAAAGAATTGTGAAAGAGGTGAAGAAAATTACAGGTTGGATAAATTTAGTTTCTGTATTTGAAATTATATTTTTCATTCTCGTACTAAGGGGACAAATCTCACACTTGTTATAACATCTGTCACAATTTCAGTTTCCGATTTTTTAGTGATGAGAAGCAGGTTCTGAATGCTGAAAGGAGGTCCAACCGGAATACACATTCTACCACCTACTTTAAGTTGAGAAATAAGTGGAGGAGGAACGAATTCAGAAGCACAAGTTACAATAATTGCATCATAAGGAGCAAACTCTTCCCAGCCAAAATATCCATCTGCGTATTTCGTGTGAATCTTTTCATAACCAGAAGTTTTGAGCATTTCATCTGTTCGATTATACAATTTCTCAACGATCTCGATCGTATAAACACTATCTGTGATTACGGATAAAATTGCTGCCTGGTAACCTGAACCTGTTCCTACTTCCAAAACTTTATCATATTTTTCCAATTTGAGATATTCTGTCATTAAAGCAACAATATAAGGTTGTGAAATTGTTTGTCCAAAGCCTATTGGTAAGGGGCGATCTGAGTATGATGATGAACGGTAAAGTGTGGGAACGAATAAGTGCCTCGGAACAACACTCATTGCTTTAAGTACAGCTTTATCTTTGATCCCTCGGTTCTTGATCTGCCACTTAACCATGGATTCCCGTTTTTCTTCATAAGTCTTTTTACAATGGGAAGTTGCTGGATAGAGAACAAGGAGACAGATTATGAGAAGTTTGATATAATTTTTTACAAATAAAACTGTCATTTCATCCTCCTAATTACTTTAAATTAGATGAAAACAAAATGTAGATTGCAATTAAGTTAATATTGAATTCAACACAAGAATATATATTTAACTAACTCTACAAAAATTATTTTCCTGTAGTATTCTCTTGTGTCAAATTAAATTCATTTTCCTAAAGCAATTGACAATAAAAAAGGTAAAAAAAATATAAACAATTCTAAAATAGGGGAAAAATGAAAATAGATAAAATATGGGTTTATACAGCAGCAACTCTGGCAGCACTTTTTTGGGGGTTTAGTTTTGTCTGGTTCAAACAGGCATTTCTAGTTTACAGACCAATAACAATCGTATTTCTGCGGTTAGTTTTCGCATCTATTCTGCTGAATATTTTTATAAAAACAACTGGTAAAACGCAGAGTGTTACCAGAAAAGATCTTAAGCTGTTTCTACTCCTGGCATTCTTTGAGCCTTTCTGTTATTTTCTTGGTGAGAGCTTTGGATTAACGTTTATTTCTGCAACTATAGGTGCTATAATAATTTCAACGATCCCATTATTTACTCCCTTTTTTACTTATTTTCTTATAAAAGAAAAGATAACAATTTATGGTATTATAGGACTACTAATTTCATTTTTCGGAGTCCTATTGATCGTTGTAAAAGATTATTCCGGTGCATCAACCATAAAAGGTGTGATATTGATGTTCATTGCTGTCTTTTCTGCAATAAGCTATGGAATAATAGTAAAAAAATTAACAGTG
>JAGLPW010000071.1 GCA_023137125.1 Candidatus Cloacimonadota bacterium
TATTTCTTACCTGTTTTTTTAATATTTGAGAGTACTCATTTTATCTCTGTAGTACCTTCTTTGAGTGCGATAATTACAATATTGAAACTAGCAATATTTCCTTCCACACTGTCGTTTATTTTTATCACTTATGTTATCAAAAAGATCGGACTTATCAATGCCAATATCTTTGCAAATTTAATTCCCGTATTCACTGCTGTAATTGCATATATTATTCTTAAAGAATCTTTGGAATTACAGAAAATTATTGGAATATTGGTTGTAATTTGCGGATTGTTTATTTCACAAATTCCACAGTTTAAAAGGATAAGATAAAACTGCTTAGGACTATTTATTTAATACGAATATACGGAAGTAGATAACTATAATTATCAAAACGTAATTCCCGATAAAGACCAAAGGTTTTGACCAATGCAAACCATTAATTTTAAAATTAGATAACGGAGTTAGAAATTTAACCGGAAATGAGTTATTATTATGAGTGGGAATATCCATAAGAATGTGCAAAGGAGCAGCAAGCAAAAACCAGGGAATCTGATTTTGGTAGAAATGGTAATATACAAAAAGTGGAATAAGAATAACTGCCCAAATAATTAGGGAATGAGTCCATTTATAAAGGTTTAATACCCATCTATTTTCTTTTTTGTTGTACCACTCCATCATTTCCTGTCGTGTTTTAAAGCCGGGCTGCATTTTGCCTTTCATGGATTGAACTGTGAGACTGGTGGCAAAAACCGCAACATCCGGAGCGATTCCAAATACAACTTTAGCAATTGATGGTGGTCCGGGTAATAAAGCCAATGACCATAAAGAGTGAGCCATTATATCCATTTTATATTCCTTGATTTATAGAACTAGAAACCCCGCATAAATAAACGGGGTTTTTAGTATTGTTTATGAGCGTTGATCACAGATTCTCAATATTTACCAGATCTTCATAACCGGATTCACCTTCTACAGCAACAGCACGTATTAAGCCAATTCCAGGAGCGTAGAATTTGTGTTCAACAACACCTGGTTCTAACGGATTCCATTCTGCAACTTGCAGACAATCTGTAAATGTACCATAAGGAACTGTTACGGTCTCGGTTAAACTAAGAACCAAAGCTACATCTTCAGCTTCACCTTCATAATATTCCTGTCGATACCAAACTCCGATATAAGGTTCAGCAAACATAATTATACCCGGCAAAGCTCCATCTACTCCTGCTTCCCAGGATCCTTCGTTATCTTCAAATACACCATCTTCATAATTTTCTACAAATTCACCAAAATACCACACGTTTCCATTCAGATCCTGAGCATACCAATCATCCGTATCTTCAACCAGTTCTCCATCTTCCCATTCTGTGTTTTCCATTACAACACATGTTACACCCATTATCACTTTTGTAGAATCTGTTACATACTCTTCAACCAAAATAACAGCACCATCTTCATCTTCTCCCTCATAACTAAATGTAGTACCTGGAATGAGTGGGAAATAGCTATTTCCGGTTATGTCCACATCTACAAAATTGCTTGGATAGATGACCAGATTATAGGGCATATCGCTAGGATTTGTTAAGTCGTCATGTTCATTTTCATCATCATCACATCCATAGAAAATAAATGAGATAGCAATCAATAAAAAAATTAGAAATTTCCAAGTATTCATTTTTTCCTCCTTGATCTTAAAATGATCTTGTTTACTTTAATCAAATTCAACACAACATAAATAACTTTTTATTTTCTCAATGCAGCTTTAGAGAATCTACTTTCAGGGATATCTACATCGAACTGGATATCATCAATAATGAATTCGGTACCCTTTCCTTTTTTCAGAACATCTTTAAAGATCATTCTTTTTGGGTACCAGCGTTTACCGATCTTTACAACTTCCAATATCTCAGTTGTTTTAAGCAGCTTTCCGCTTTTGCCGTAACGTTCTTCTTTAAGCGGGATCAATTTTTCTTTATCTATCCAAACTTTTTTGGTCTGATATGCTGCATCATCGGTGATGGCAGTTAATACTAATTTCCAGCAACTCACATTATTAAAACTCTCTTCTCCAACTGTTTGGGCAGTGTAGATCTCGGTGAGTTCATTTTCTTCCATCATATCTTCATACGAAATATCGGAACCCATCATAGATTGGCGCAGCATATGCCCGGAAATCTGGATTATGCGGTCTGCAGAAGGATTGTATATCCACAACTTATCATCTAGCTTAAGCATTTTTGTTCCTGCGTCTTTAGGAGGAGCCAGGTATTCCGAGAATGATCTGTCATCTCCTTCTGTCCATGATCTTAGTTTCATTGTTCTACTGCCGCGTCTGCCATGTACGATCATCTGTGAAGTTGAGATCATGTTCTTTGCATACAAGTTTTCATCGATTTGTTTTAGTATCTTATTTCCATCTGGGTATTCTGCATATAAAAAAAAGGTCGAGATCAAGATAAAGATCAAGATAAAATTTAATTTTTTCATGTTTCCAACTCCTTGAATAATTGTGCTGTATTTCTTTTATAGATCCCGATACCGGAAAAGATCGCCCCAATAACCGAAGCAATAACTCCCGGGATAAAACCAATGTAATAACTTACAGGAGTTACTTGAGCTCTCATTGTGCTGCCCATGATTATTTTTGCATCCTTCATCAGTGAGCCCATATCGAATCCTTTATATTGTAGAAGATAAGAAAATACAAGTCCGATAGCTGTACCGATGATAGTAGCTGCAATTCCAATTAAAATAGATTCCACTATCAGTGAGCGGTATATGTGTCCTTTGCTCTCTCCAATAGCCAGCCGCACTCCGATCTCTCCATAACGTCTTATTCCGTTCATCAAACCGGAATTCCATAATACCAGTGACATTATAAAAATGAATACGAAAATGAATATCCCCAATCTATCATCCATTGTGTTGAGCATGAATTCCATGTTAGATTGTTTTCTCAAAGGCAGCATTATGTCGGAAAATTCATCATTTTCATCATTATATTTTGCATTAAAAACATCAGCGATCTCAAATGTCGGGCGTTCTTTATACTCGGGCAAGAAACCAAGAATCTCACTGGCAGAATCTTCCATATCCAAGAACGATCGAACATCAGAGATATCTACTACCACCGCTCCACGATCCATCGCTTGAACACCGAATCGAACCATTCCGCTTACAGTGAAATTGTTCATAGCCATCGAACCGTACATTGTACTTCCAATGATCGTAACCTTATCATTGATCTTAATTCCAAGTTTTTCTGCAACTTCACTACTTATTAATATCTCTCCCTGTTTGGTTGGCAGGTTTCCATTTGAAAGGGCTTCTTCCAGATTTAGAAGTTCCTCTTCAAAGGAATCGGAAAATAGATCAACGCCAAAGCCGATAACTTCTCCCTGACTTAATGTTTCTCCGTTTTCATCCGGAAGATCCAGCAAACCACCAAAATATATTCGTGGCTGCCAATGCATCTGAGGATATTCACTGGTTAGCATTTCGATCTTCTCTGTTACATTCATCAATCCCAGATCATATGGTTTCTGATCGATCAAATCATTGTAAGCTCTCGTAATAATTTTAACGTGTCCTGTCTCAAATCTGGCATTTTCCCGGATAAACATGGTTGTAAATCCCATCATCCAACTGTACATAAGAACGGTAAAGATCACTCCTGTAGCGATTATCATAATGGGGAAGAGGCTTCTGGAACGATCCCGCAAGAGTCCTTTTGCTAGAAATTTTATCATAATTATATCCTCATTAGTTTATTCAATATTTGCATTTTTCTAAATTCTATTATTTTCTTCATATTTTCTACTGTCACACTGATCCGTTTGTCAAGCTCAGGATAGGATTTATCGAAGTGCGGAGGATTTCTTCGTAAGTTATCTTGTATGAGAATCCCATCTTTCGATGAACTCAGGATAACATGGGTGAAACTTTTTAAGTTACATTGAGAGAGAACTCTATCCTTCGACAGGCTCAGGATGACAGGGATTAGGGTTGAAAGAATTATGGAAGAATATCGATTAATAATCATTATTCTTTCCTTTTGCATTTTTCAGATTAGATAATTTTACTAACAAATCAAAATCTCCTTTAATGAGTGCTTTTTTCTTAGCTCTGCTCCAGCCCTTTATTTGTCGTTCAGCAGAAATTGCATCATAAGCTCTGTCGAAGAAATCGGAAAACACAAGTTTTACTGGTCTTCGGGAGGAAGTATATCCCTTTATTGCACCATTTTGATGTTCAGAAAGCCTCGTTTCAATGTTTGAAGTTGAACCAGTATAAAAGCTTCCATCAGAGCATTTCACAATATATACCCAGTAAGTTTTACTCATAATCTATACGCCTCTTATGTCACACTGAGCTTGTCGAAGTGTCGAGGAATTCTTCGTAAGTTATCTTCAATGAGAACTCCATCCTTCGATGAACTCAGGATGACGGGGGATTGAAAAGAAAGAATATTGAAGGAAAATTTATTTTGTATCATATCATGCTCTCTCACTTTGTCATTTTTCCGCGCAAAGCATCGGTTGGTTTCAATTTTGCAATCCTTCTGGTGGGAAGAAAACTAACTATGGTTGTAGTTATCAGAACTAGGATTATAGTTCCCACAACCAGTTTCCAGCCGTAAACCGGATAGAGTGCATCATTCAAACCACTCAAACCCCAGTCTTTAGCGTCGGCTCCAAATTTCATTCCTACTTTTTCAAAATGTCTTAATAGCGGAATTCCATAAATTGCACCCATAAATATTGCCAAAACTGCATGCAAAACACCTTCAAAAGTGAATAACTGAATTATTTTAGGACGTGTCATTCCCATTGCCATCATAGTTCCCATCTCTTTTCTACGTCGGAAGATCGCCAATATCTGTGTATCGAAAATTGCTATCATTGCCAAAAAAAGCAGTATTGCATACATGATCGATGATCCCACGGTCTTAGCCTGGATCAAGTTTGTTAGATCTAGTAACAGGAAATCTAGATCTCTATATTGCCAACCGGAAAATTCTTTGCTATACATTTCATCTTTTATTGTGATGATTGTTGCTTCATTTGGAAGACCCAGCATTTCTTGCAGAGTTGGTAGAGATATCCATATCTGGTTGCTTTCTACAGTGAGTACAGTAGTAGAAAATATGTGAGCAACCTTGATATCACGGGCATCATAAGTTCCGTTTTTATCACGCCAGCGCAATACAATATAATCTTCTTCTTTAATATTTAAGTTGTCAGCAAATCCGGAGCCTATGATGCAATTGATCTCACCATCAGAATCTACCAGATATTTTGTTGGAAGCTCAATTAGATTCTGATCAGGATCGATACCTTTAAGTACAATATTTCGCATTCTTCCTTCTGGATAGATAGTAGCAGGAGAAAACAGAATTGAAATTGCCTCTCCTTCTACTATAAGCTTTTGCAGATCTTCTGGAATTGCAGCATGGCTGTCTTCCAATGTGAATGGATCATATGGATCATATGTCTCCTGCCAGTATTGTCCACCTGCAAAATCCCAGTTCTTCATTTCACGAGATGCGTCATCCTGCCAACCAACATAGAAGCCCTGTAAGGCAATTATTGCAAAATAGGAGAGCGAAAGAATGAATATGTTCAACCAGGTTCGAAATCCTGCTCCCAATATATTTTTCATTGCTAATTTAAAGATCATGATCAACCTCCATTAATTATTTCATCATTGAAGACCTTGCCATCAAGAAGTGTGATCTTTCTTTTTATATAGGAAATAACCTTAGCATCATGAGTAGAGAAAATAAATGTTGTTCCCATATCTTCGTTAATTTTTTTCATAGTTTTTAGAATATGATGAGAATTCTCGGCATCGAGATTGGCTGTCGGTTCGTCAGCCAACACCAGATCTGGCTTTTTCACGATTGCTCTGGCTATGGCAACCCGCTGGCATTCACCACCGGAAAGTTGAGAAGGTCTGGATTTAATTTTATCAGTCAATCCTAACCACTCCAATGCATCCAATACAGCTCTTCTACGTTCAATTACAGGCATTTTCAGTAGGAGTAGTGGAAATTCCACATTCTCAAAAACACTGTAAACCGGCAGTAAGTTGTAAGTTTGGAAGATAAAACCGATATGCTCACTACGCAGACGGGAAGATTGTTTGGCAGACAAAGATCTTATATCGTTTCCCATAACTTCTACCGAACCTTCAGTTTGTACATCGAGTGACCCGATGATATTGAGCAAAGTTGTTTTCCCTGATCCGCTGGGACCTACTATCCCTGTGAATTCACCTTTTTCAAATTCCAGGTCGATACCTTTTAATGCAGTGAATTTTCCTCTACCTATCGGGTAATTTTTTAACATGTCATTGATTTTGATAAGAGCCATAATTACTCCTTTATTTTTTTTTAAAATTTTGTTTCTAACATTAATTGAACCGATTTAGTATCTTGGTTAATACTATTATTAGGATGATCACT
>JAGLPW010000072.1 GCA_023137125.1 Candidatus Cloacimonadota bacterium
CACGCAGTGAAGGTAGAATTTATTGGGACAATGAATTTATGGGCAGCCGCGATAATTTTGGTCCTGTAACGGTGCCTGAAAATCAATATTTTGTTATGGGTGATAATCGTGATGTAAGTGGAGACAGTCGCTATTGGGGATTCCTGCCACGTGAGGATATTGCCGGAACTCCGGCAATTGTAACATTCTCGGTCGGAGAAAAACCGATCGATTCTTACAGTGATTATGTGCTGAAATACCAAAGACATCTAAAAGGAAAATCTTTTGTAAGATGGGAAAGAACACTCAAGCTGATCAAGTGATCAGTTATATTTATATTCATGTTCCTTTTTGTTTAAAAAAATGTAGTTATTGTTCTTTTTTTTCCATTGAATTTTCTAAAGAAGCAAGTAACAGATTTGTAAAATATCTAAAAAAAGAGATAAATTTATTCAAACAAAAATACCAGGTTAAACCAAAAACAATTTACTTTGGTGGAGGTACACCTTCACTTCTCACAGCCGGGCAAATTAATTCGATCATTTCACAATTTGATATTTCAAAAACCGAAGAGATCACACTCGAATGTAATCCTGTAAATATTAATAATAAGTTTGTAGATAATTTGAAAACAACACAAATAAACAGAATAAGTATGGGAATTCAATCGTTTCAGGATAAGGAACTAAAGGTTTTAGGTCGGCTCCACAAAGCTGATGAAATTGGGAATGCTTACAAAATATTACGTGATCACGGATACAATAATATTTCTCTCGATCTGATCTACGGTTTGCCGAATCAAACTAGAAAAGATGTTGAATTCTCGCTAGTTGAAATAATAAAACTTGATCCGGAACATATTTCAACTTATTGTTTGAATTTGGAAAAAGATGTTTCTTTGTTTTTCAAAATTGATCAAATTCCTACTGATGAAAAAGTTGCTGATTTTTATAATCTGATTCGCAAAAAATTGATCTCTACCGGATTCGATCATTATGAGATTTCTAATTTTGCTAAAATCGGTTTTGAATCAAAACATAACCTGTGTTATTGGAATGATGAGCATTATCTTGGTTTCGGTCCATCAGCTGCTGGGTATATTGAAAACATTCGCTATAGCAACACAGCGAATTTTAGTGAATATTACAAAATGTTGGATAAAAACAAGATCATGAAGGATAAAACTATCTTGAATAAAGATGATCATGAGAAGGAGTATATCTTTTTAGGTTTGCGTAAAGCTTCTGGAATAGATTTAAAAGATTTTAATAATAAATTTAAAATTGATTTTACAGAAAAATATGATCAGGTGATTCATAAATTCAATAATTTACTTGAAATTAATGATAAAACAATAAAACTAAAACCGGAAGCATATTTTATCTCCAATGAGATATTTTCGGAGTTTATGTAAAACGATCGCCTCGATCGTTCAAAACACGTTCAAGGTGAACGTGGTACAAAAAAGGAAAAACATGAAATATTTAATCCTTATTCTAATATTATTAATAACTTTATCGGTATTTGCTGAGATATTGATACCAATGGATCTGACGCAAAGAAATCATCTCAAGGCGTATGGAATTGCTTTTACAGCTTTGAAGCAGCAGATCACGGTTAAATGGCTTTTAAACTACCGAGGTGGTTCCTATCTGATACCGGATATTCAGGAGATGGAAGGATTGTGTAATATTCGTGGTGTGGATTATGAAAAAATATCTTCAGTGGAATATGCTTCAATTTTAGCAGAGATAGAGCAGAACAATATGGATGTTGTCGTTTTGGAAAAAGAACCTGAA
This sequence comes from Candidatus Cloacimonadota bacterium, assembly GCA_023137125.1. Taxonomy (GTDB): domain Bacteria; phylum Cloacimonadota; class Cloacimonadia; order Cloacimonadales; family TCS61; genus Tenebribacter. Next base: position 1,779 of record JAGLPW010000072.1, read on the forward strand.
ATTGCCATTTACACTCCTCCGAATTCGCAACCCTGGGATGATGCTGTAACTCTGGCGTTAGTTTATGCAGAAATAGAATACAAAACGATTTGGGATGAGGAAGTTCTTTTGGGAGAACTGGATAAATACGATTGGCTGCATCTTCATCATGAGGATTTTACAGGACAATATGGCAAATTCTACTCAAGCTATCGCAATACGAACTGGTATAAAGAGGATGTACGTTTGAACGAGGAACTGGCTTCACGGTTAGGTTTTGATAAAGTTTGGAAGCTGAAGCATGCTGTAGCTGAGAAGATTCGTAATTATGTGAAGAATGGTGGATTTCTTTTTGCAATGTGTGCCGCAACCGATACTTATGATATTGCTCTTGCAGCCGGGAACACCGATATTTGTACTGAAGTTTTTGATGGAGATGGAATTGATGCTGAATATAAAAAGAAATTAGATTTTTCCCGTACTTTTGCTTTCACCGATTTCGATCTGCTTCCTAATCCATATAAATATGAATTTTCTTCAATTGATGCTAGTGATTATGCCAAGCTGCGTGGAGCTGAAGCTGATTTTTTCCAGCTTTTTGATTTCTCTGCAAAATACGATCCGGTTCCTACAATGCTTACACAATGCCACACAAACATGATCAACGGATTTTTAGGACAGACCACCTCTTTTCATAAAAGGTATGTTAAGAAAAGTGTGATAATTTTGGGAGAATCTCCCGGATTAGATGAAGTGAAATATTTACATGGGAACTTTGGTAAAGGAACTTTTACATTCTACGGAGGGCACGATCCGGAAGATTATCAGCATAAAATTGGTGATCCTGAAACAGTTCTCGATCTTCACAAAAACTCACCTGGCTACAGATTGATATTAAATAATATTCTCTTTCCGGCAGCCGAGAAAAAGAAATTAAAAACGTAATTAATTATAATTTGAAAACGCTCTGCATAAATACATTTTGCATGAAGAAAAGTGCAACATAAGCTAATATTGCAGAAGCAAGCGGCGTTGCAATCCAACCCATACTAATCTGGCTGAGTTTTTTGTAATTAATATTTCGTCCGCCCTTTGCCAAACTGATTCCCATCACAGAGCCAACAACAGCTTGCGAGGAAGAAACCGGAACCAAAGGAAATGCTGGTAAATTAAGTGAAGTTAGAAGATTGTGTAATCCCTGCGAGGCAAACAGGAATAAGGTTATCGAGCTTGCCAGAACAACAATCAGTGCTGTTACAGGAGAAAGCTTGAATATTCCAGAGCCGACCGTCATCATTACTTTCTTAGAATAGGTGAAAACTCCAAAAGCTATTGCAATTCCACCTAATAAGAATAATTGTTGAATGGATGAGAGATAAAATAATCCTTCTAAAGTAATATCTTTGAATGGTGAAGAATTAATAAAAACACCCATCACATTACCAATGTTATTTGCACCCAAACTATAGGATCCAAATGCTCCTACAACCAACAATCCAATTCGTGTATAAGAATCCAGACGCATTAAATGAATTCTAGATCTTTCAACAATTCTCTTTGTTATATGAAAAAACAGGAATGCAAAAAGTGCAGATAAGATTGGAGAGAATATCCAGGTTCCTACGATCTTAGATAGAGAACTCATACTTGTAGCTGTTTGTGAAAAGAAGTTCCAACCAATAATTGCACCAACAATAGCTTGAGATGTAGAAACAGGTAAGCCGGCTTTAGTCATCCACATCACGGTTACTGCTGCTGCCAAGGCAACAATAAATGCCCCAGCTAACTGATTCACAGCCCCCAATTCGCCCAAAGTATGAGAAGCTCCTGCACCGCTTACGACAGCCCCAAGAATTATGAACATGCTGCAAATTAAAGCTGCAGTTTTAAATTTTATCATCTTGGTGCCAACGGCTGTTCCGAATATATTTGCTGCATCATTAGCACCGAGTGACCAGCCCAGAAACAATCCGCTAGATAAGAAAAATATTATTGTTAACATAAAATCATTCTCCCAAATATATGATTAGATCCTACGTTTGATTGCATAAACAGAAAGTCTTTCAGCTACAGATTCTGCTACATCTGAAACTGCAGCTATTTTCTCTGCAAAATATCTCATATGTACCTTATGGCTGAAACGTTTGATCTTATCGCTATTAAAAGCGTTTCTTTTTAAATGCTCTTCCACATCATCTGCTTCATGTTCGTAAAAATGTACTTTATTCACGTAATTGCTAACCATACCGATCTCACGAAAGAAAGCCCTAGCTGCTTTCACTACTTCTTCAACTGTTTTGGAAGATAGTTCTGCAAGTTCAATGAAGTCACTTTTTAGAAATTCGGGAATATCGGGAGATTCGATAGAGAATTGTTCCAATACTTTCTCGCAGATATCAACTATATCATCGAGAGTTTCTAAAAGACCTAAAACATCTCCACGAGATTCCGGGATTAGCATGTATGTATAAAGTTTGTGTTTAATGTCACGTCGGATATTGTCTGCATCACTTTCTAAAGCTGTAATATCTTTAAAATTTCTTTCGAATTTATCTTTTTTTCCGATTACATATGCTTTCACACCCTCCTGGAAGATCAATCCTGCAGTGGTTACCCGATCGAGAAAACCATCAATATCTCCTTCCAGTTGTTTAGATTTGCTATTAAAAAACTTTGGCATATTAATCTCCTATGTATCCAATTTTAAATATTTATCAAACATCAGTCCATGTCGCAAACCGCGATCACTGATAGTAAAAGAATTAATATTGAAAATTTCCATGATTGTATTAATTATTACTGCTCCTGCTAATATCACATCTGCTCTTTTAGGTTGAAGACCAGGAATTTGTTTTCGTTCCTCTATAGTTTTATATTTATATAAATTAATTTGTTTTTTTACTTCTTCTAAAGACATTTGAGATCCTTGAATTATTTTAGGATCGTATTTAACCATTTTATGCATAACTGCACCCATGCTGGTTACGGTTCCGCCAATTCCGATTAAATGATCTGCTCTTTTATCAGTAATCTTCTCTTTAAAAAAATCCATCATAAAATCTTGCATTTTCTTAAATTCATCATCTGTTACAGGGTCAGAAATTAAAAATTCTTCTGTGGGATGAACTGCACCCAAATTCAAACTAATACGATTATTAAGATTAGTTCCTTTCCCAAATATAAATTCTGTGCTGCCACCACCTGTATCGAATACAACAACATTTTTATCTGTGTTTCCAATTGTGGATAATACTGACAGATATGACAATCTTGCTTCTTCTTCTCCGGGGATTACTTTAATTGTAAGTCCCAGTTCATCTTTTACTTTTGCTAGGAACACATCGCTGTTCTTTGCTGTTCGCAAGCACATTGTGCCAACGGCGGTGATCTCTTCTACGTTTTCTTCTTCAGCATTTTTCATAAACTCACGTAATGCTTCTATGTTCCTATCCATTGCTTCATCTGAGATGATTCCTGTTTTCAGCAGTCCTTCACCTAACCTGGAAATATTATTTGTATCTTTAATTGTAGTTGATTTCCCATTTTTTATTGAGAATAGAAAAAATTTGATCGAATTCGTTCCAATATCTAATATTGCATATTTATCCATTATTATGCCTTTTTATTTTTTCAATTCTCTTTTTTGCATCAGCTATTTTTTCCCAGTTGCCTTCCCATTTGTTGTATAAGATCAAAGAGCCAATTTCTAATATCTCTTTGAGTTTTGGTTCTTTAATTGAATAGTGAACATTTCTCCAATTTTGCTCTTTTATCAGGTAGGCTCCCTCGTGAAGTATCTTTAAATGGGCGGATAAAGTATTTTGGGGAACTCCTATCTTTTCTGAGAGTTCGGTTACGCTTAAAGAATCATTTTCCATTAAAGTATAAATTATTTTAATTCGTATTTCATTAGAAATAATATTAAATAATTTTGATAATTTTAAGATCACAAAATCATCTATCATATATCCTCCCATTTCTCATATGAGACATATCTGATATGATGGGATGATAGGTCAAGTAATTTATTTTCTATATTTGTTAATTTGATATAAAATAAAAAGATATATTCATTCTAAAGACAAAAAAATCTGGACAAAGTAACTTATGAAATCTTTTTGACACTGAAAAAAATCAACAGGAGACAGTATGGTAACGAAAGAAGAAAAAGTCGTAGAACCTGAAAAGGTTAAGAACGCTTCCGAAGAGAAGATTGAACCAAAACCAACACAAAATGAGGAAACAACAACTGAAAAACCAGAAGAAACAAAGGATGAACCTCAAATTGAAACAAAAAAAGAAGTAAAAGTAAAAGAAGAAGTAAAAGAAGAAATAGTAGATGTAGTGGAAGATGATCAATCAGAAGAAACAGCTGGTGAAAATTTTGAGCAGATGTTAGAAGATACACTTGTAAATATCAAGCAAATTGAAATTGGCGATAAAGTATCTGGTGAGATCATTAACATAACAGATTCTTACATATTCGTAACACTTGGCGGCAAAAGAGATGTTTATGCCGAAAAATTAGATTACGTTGATAAATCTGGAGAGCTATCTTATAAAGTGGGTGACACTTTAGAAGGATATATAGTAAAAGATACAGAAACAGAAACACTAATCGCTAAAAGCCTTGTATCAGTAAACTTGAACATTCTTCACGATGCATTTGAAGAAAAAATACCGGTAAATGGTAAAGTACAATCCATGACTAAAGGTGGATATATAATAGATATTTCAGGGATCAAGGCCTTCTGCCCAATCTCTCATATTGATGACAAAATTGTAATTGAACCAAAGAAATTCATGAATGAAACTTATGATTTCAGGATCATAGATTTTAAAGATAAGGGACGCAATATTGTTGTTTCCAGAAAGAAGATTCTGGATGTAGAAAAAAAGAAATTACGCAAAGAAATTTTAAAAGATCTTAAACTTGATTCGGTTGTAGATGGTGTAGTTACAAGGCTTACAAATTTTGGAGCATTTATTGATATTGGTGGAGTAGATGGTCTTTTACATATTTCACAATTTTCATGGGGGCATATAGAATCTCCATCTGAAATATTAAATATTGGAGATGAGATAAAAGCTAAAGTTATCAAGATAAAAGGTGACAAGATATCCTTAAGTATGAAAGCACTTCAAGAGAATCCTGTTGATGCAGTACTTCATGAATTAACAGAAGGGGAAGTTTTAACATGTAAAGTTGTTCGTAATCTTTCTTTCGGCTCATTTGTTGAGATCAAGCCGGGAGTAGAAGGATTGATACCGATTTCAGAATTGTCTAGGGGAAGACGCATAAATAATCCTTCAGAAGTAGTTAAAGAAGGTGATATTGTAGAAGCTCAAATATTAAGGATCAATCTTGAAGATAAAAAAGTTTCTTTATCACTTAAGGCTCTTCAGCCGGATCCATGGGATGTTATTAGTGAGACAATCAATGAAGGTGATGTTGTTTCTGGTGTGATAGAGAATGTTGTTAACTTTGGTGCTTTTATCAAGATCAGTGACGGACTTACAGGTCTGCTGCCTGCATCTAAAATAAAAATTGCAAAAGTTGATCTGGATAGTAAGAATGTTGGTGAAGAATTTAAAGTACGTGTTGTAAAGATTGATAAAGATGCAAAAAGAATTTCTCTTGAACCAACAAATATGCCTGAGTCATTTGATGATGATAAAAATGGTTGGCATAAATATAAGAAAGAGCAAAAACAAAATAATCACATTGACGAAGATAATCCGTTTGCAAATCTGTAGAAGATAATAAAAATAAAAAAAGCCTGCTGAATTTTCAGCAGGCTTTTTTTATTTATTGATCTTTCATTTTATCGTTAACAGATTCTACACCTTTTTTAAAACCAATATAACTGATAACCGAAACGATCCCGGCTAAGATAAGATGCAAAACAGCTTTTGTAGTTTTTTTAATAATATTCTCCCTTGTAGTTTATATGCAAAAGGGCGATTTGTGAATCGCCCTTACGAGATTACTTTATTATGCTACAACTCAAATTTCACGTTAAGTTGACGTACCGCAAGTGTATCATCCACGCGTCTAACAGGTGTATTCAGAGGGGCATTTTTTAGTAAATCCGGATTTTCTTCACACTCTTTTGCAATTTCTATCATAGAATTTATAAAATCATCCAGAGTTTCCATGCTTTCAGTTTCAGTTGGTTCAATCATCATAGCTTCACTTACAATAAGTGGAAAATAGATAGTAGGAGCATGATAACCTTTATCTAGAATACGTTTGGCAATATCTAATGTTTTTATACCGTATTTTTCCTTTTGCCAGTCTCCACTTGCCACAAATTCATGCATACAATATTGATCTTTATAAGGAATATCGTAAAACTTCTCCAGCTTTTTCTGAATATAATTTGCATTAATAACTGCGTTTTCAGAAACACGTCTTAAACCTTTTGTACCCAACATTTTAATGTAAATGTATGCTCTAAGGTTTACCGCAAAGTTGCCAAAGAAAGAGTGTACTTTCCCTAAAGAATTATCTGTATGACTATAATCCAGGAAGTATTTATCATCTTTTTTATCTACCATTGGAGCCGGCAGGAATTTTGCCAGATCGTCACGTACGCCTATTGGTCCGGAGCCCGGACCACCACCACCATGTGGAGTTGCAAAGGTTTTGTGTAGATTATAATGCATAATGTCAAAACCCATTTCACCAGGTTTTACAATTCCTAAGATTGCATTAAAATTTGCACCGTCCATATACATTAGTCCATCAACACTATGTATTATTTCAGAGATCTCTTCAACCTGAGTTTCAAATAAACCGAGTGTGTTTGGATTTGTAAGCATAAATCCAGCAGTGTTTTCATCTACGTGAGCTCTCAGATCTTCGATGTCAACCAAACCCTTATCATTAGATTTGATCTCAACAACTTCAAAACCGGCAAGAACTACACTAGCAGGATTTGTGCCATGAGCAGAGTCAGGCAGGATGATCTTGTTTTTATGAGAATTTCCATTATAATCATGATATGCTTTCATAATTAAGAGTCCGGTAAATTCACCATGAGCACCGGCTACAGGTTGCAGTGTCACTTTTGAAAATCCGGAGATCTCTGCTAGATCGTTTTGCAATTCATGCATGATTTCTAAAACACCCTGAGTTGTTCCTTCTCCCTGGAAGGGATGCAAGTTGTTGAAAGCGTCATTACGAGCTAACGTTTCATTTATCTTAGGATTGTATTTCATTGTACAAGAGCCCAAAGGATAAAAACCTTTTTCGATGCAGTGATTCATTTGAGACAGCTCTAGAAAATGACGCATCACATCCAGTTCACTAACTTCCGGAAGTCGTGTTTCTTCCTTTCGGCTAAATTCATTAGGAATACATTTTTCCAATTTAATATCTACATCATTGGCAGGAAGGGTATAGCCTTTGCGTCCGGGAGTGTGTTTTTCAAAAATTGTGCTAGCCATTGGTTACCTCCTGCAGAGATTTTACAAATTCATCTAAATCGCATTTCCTCTTCTTCTCTGTAACTGCGATCAGTAGCATATTTTTATGCCCGAACGGTTTCAAATCGATTCCGGGGAAGATATTTTTAGTTTGCAGTTTTGTAATGATCTCTCTTGCAGCTATAGGAGTTCTAACAACGAATTCCTTAAAGAATGGGGCTGTAAAAGCCATTTTAAATTTATTCAGTTCAGTAATTTTTTTGGACAGATAATGAGCTTTGGTGGTACTTTGCACAGCTGCTTCTTTCAAACCTTCTTTTCCCATTAAACACATATATACAGTAGCAGCCAGATTACATAGTGCCTGGTTGGAACAGATATTTGAAGTTGCTTTTGCACGGCGGATATGCTGTTCACGTGCTTGCAATGTGAGAGTATAACTTCTTTTACCATCCACATCTAAAGTGGCGCCAACAATACGACCAGGCATGCTTCTGCTCAACTTCACATTAGTTGCCAGAAATCCAAAGAGTGGACCTCCAAAATTCTGAGCATTACCAAGAGCTTGTCCTTCTCCCACAACAATATCAGCTTTATATTCGGAAGGAGCATTCATCACTGCGAGTGAGATAGGGTCTACAGCTACGATAAATAGTGCTTTTTTGGCAGCATGAGTGATCTCTTCTACAACAAATGCGTTTTCGATATTTCCAAAAAAGTTGGGAGTCTGCAGCAAAACACAACCTGTTTCTTCATCTACAGATTTCTTTAATTCATCCAAGTCTACCAATCCGTCCTTTTCGGGAATTACAACAAGCTCTATTCCTACTCCAACAGTATATGTTTTTATAACTTCAAGATAAAGTGGGTTAATAGTTCCTGCTATAATTGCTTTGAATTTCTTGGTTTTTCTGGCTGCCATTAAAATTGCTTCGGCAGCAGCAGATGCTCCGTCATACATTCCAGCATTGGAAATTTCCATTCCGGTAAGTTCGCAGATCATGGTTTGATATTCATAAATATACTGCAAAGTTCCCTGGCTTACCTCTGCCTGATATGGTGTGTAGGAACTATGGAATTCAGGTTTTAAAAGTATGTGATCGACAGCAGCAGGAATGAAATGATCATAAATTCCACCACCCAAGAAAGAATTTGCTTGAGTTGAAGAGATATTCTTTGCAGCCAATTTCAAGATTTTTCGAGTAATTTCCAGCTCGGAATAAGCATCTTCCAAACAGCAATCTTTTTTCAACAAGAATTTCTTGGGGATATTGACCAGCAGGTCTTCGAATTTTTCTACTCCGATCGCTGTTAACATCTCCTTTCGTTCCTTGTCTGTATTAGAAATAAAAGGCATAATCTAACTCCTTTGATCTATTAAATTTTAATACAAATTTTTAATGCTCAGCTTTCTGTCAAATGAAAACGTCCTATTACTATCAAATGCATTACTAGCTCGCATTCAATGAAATTGATAACTAATAAATTGATCTACTTTAGCCCGGATACAATAGATAATAATCCCATAATTATTAAAAGTATCAATGTAAGTCTTTTAAAATGGTCTTCTTTGATCTTGTGAGAAAGAAGGTTCCCAACGATAACACCGACTAAAAGACCAGGAAGAAAAGTTAAGGAATAATTCCATACTTCTTTTGTAAGAAGTCCATTTAGATAATAAACCGGAATTGTAAATAGATTCAAGATGAAGAAATACGCAGCCAGATTACCTCTGAATGTATGTTTACTCACATCCTGATTCGAAAGAAAAAGAATGATTGGAGGACCACTTATGGAAATGCTGCCACCCAATAATCCGCTGAGCATTCCAACTGGCAACATGGCTATCTTTTCATTTGCAAATTGCTTGCGAAAACCAATCAGTAGTAAAATTCCAAAAATTAATATCATTGAACCAATGAATATTTTAAGCAGGTCTTCATTCATAATTACAAGCAGATGTGCACCTAAAGGCATTGTAATTATTCCTGCAGCAAGCAGAATCCATATCTTCTTGAGATCAATTGCTTTTCTGGCAGAATATAGAACAACAATATTTATGATCATGGAATAAATCAGTAAGATGGGAACTGCTGTTTTTGGTGAAATAAATAATGTGATAAGGGGAACTGCAAGGATGGAAAACCCAAAACCGGTAAGACCCTGCAGAGCAGCAGAAAAAAGGAAAATAAATAATCCGATAAAAATTATCTGATCCATTTGGAGCCCATTACTTTCCCATCCAAATACCGGATAGAATAACTAAAATCCAAGTTTTTCTTATCTTTCATTTTTTACCTCTGCCGTGAAACAAATTTTTCTGTTCCAATTGTGTCAAAATATTTGTTGTATCTTGTATTGACGGAACTAGCCATTATGTCTTGATACACACCACACTTGACACATTTATTGTAGCCAGAATAATGCCAGCTATGAAAAGATTTGTTAATAGAGAAAAAGCAATAATAATCTTTGCTTCGATATTTGTCATAGTAGCAGTATTTTCCTGGACACAGGAAACTATAGAGGAAGAAAAACCTCATGCTGCTGATTCTTTATTCGCAGATTCTCTAGCGGTTATAGAAATCCTTCAATCGGATTCACTCACCTATGTAGCAGATAGCGTAGATTACCAGGTAGAAAATGAGATCATCCAATTAAGTGGGAATACTTCCGTAACTTACCATTCGTCTATAATAAACGCAGATACAATTATGATCGACTTGAAAAAGGAACAAGCTTTTGCAAAAGGGAAATCTTATCTACAGGACGGGTCTCAGAATATGCTGGGAAAAGACATTTGTTATGATCTACAAACCAAATGGGGTTTGGTTACCAGTGGAGCCAGTAAATTTGATAAGGGTTTTTATTACGGAACCGAGATAAGAAAAATTGATGATGATACATATGATGTAGACGATGGAGTTTTTACAACCTGTAATGCCTTACACCCACATTTTTATATTAAATCTAAAGAACTTCGGTTTTATCGGGATGATAAATTTGTTGCAAAACCGGTTGTTTTTTATGTAAACCATTTTCCTGTTTTTGGGTTTCCATTTGGAACATTTACTTTAAAACGCGGCAGGCAGTCAGGTATCATGGTTCCTTCTCCCGGTTGGAATAATAGAAAAGGAAAATATCTAGAAAACATTGCCTATTATTTTGCTTACAGAGATAATGCAGATTTTACATTAGCGTTAGACTATTATGAATTAACCGGTTGGGAACTGGGTTTCCGTTCCAAATATAAACAAAGATATGTTCAAAATGGTTTTTTTAATGCTATTTTACAAAAGAAGATAGAGGGACCCCAAATATCTCAATATGAATGGAATATTAAGAGTAGACATCATCACGATTTTGGTAATAAAACAACCTTTGACATGGATCTGAATTTTATAAGCAGCAAAAGGGTTTGGGAAGGAAGTGAAGATCTGGATGAGCGTCTTGCGGAGAAGATCACATCTTCAATGGCATTTAAAAAGCCGCTTTTTAACAGTACTTTATACATCTCGGCAGATTACACCGATGATCTGGAAAATAAAACCAAAGATATCACTTTGCCCAGTATCTCTTATTCATTACCATCCAGACCAATTTATGAGATATTTGTAAATGATATCGATAATATTCCCGATGATGTATGGTGGGAGAATTTCTCTTATTCCTACAGAGTCAAAGCAACTCATGAAGGAGATATTAACGATTCTACCGCTACGATCTGGGATGTGCTTTATGATGACACAATAGGTCCCGATACAACTTATGCCACCGGGAATCAACATAATGCAGGCGTGAAACATATGGCAAGTTTGAGTTATTCCTACAAATTAAAAGGCTGGCTGAATTTATCTCAGTCTGTTTCCGGCAATGAAGCCTGGTTCGATAGAGATAAGAATAATGTGAAATTTGTGCGTGGAATGGATTACAACTCCACTTCTGTTTTATCATTTAATCTTTATGGAATGAGAGCGTTGCCCGGATTTTATATCTCTGCTATGCGTCATATTATTACTCCCAGATTAAGTTTTACATACCGTCCCGATTTTTCTGAAAATGATAGATTTTACAGTTTTGGAGGGATAGGGGTGAGCTCTACTGTAAAAAGTAGAAAAGTTAGTTTCTCTCTTGGGAATAAATGGCAGCTTAAACTTGCTGCAACAGAGAATAAAAAAGAACGGAAGATAAATGATTTTTTTAATATCGATTCCAGCATAAGTTATGATTATGAGCAGGATAATGGATTTAGTAATATCTCGCACTCTCTAAAACTAATGCCGAGTAAGATCAGTTTTGGAATTATGGATATTTCAACAAATCCTAAAGGAAATTTTTCGCAGGCTACTTATGATCTGGATGTTAATGGCTGGGATCCACGAGATTGGGAACTGGGTGTAACAAACTGGGATTTCAGTTTAGTTTCTGCACTTAAACTATCCGGTGATGCCAACTATGTAGATTATTTCCCACTTGCTAAAAACGAATTTGATTCCGGTGATTTCTTTGGGAGTGATTCTATTGATATTGAAACAGAACAAACCATAACTACTCTGGAAGAACTTGATGAACTTGATAAGGAAGCAAAGAATTGGGCTTTTTCTGTATCACATATTTTTAAACTTAATAAAGCACAATATGCAATTGATGAATATACCAGTAATTTACGGATGTCTGTTTCGGCACGTATAACAAAGAATTGGGCAATTTCTTATGATAATTATATAGATTTAGAAACTAATGAGCTGATTTCGCACAATTTTTTGATCACGCGGGATATTCATTGTTGGAAGATGACATTTAAATATACAAAACAGGGTGATTATTGGAACTATAAATTCCAATTATTTAATATCAAACTTCCCGATGCGCTCAAATTCCGAACTTCCGATAATAGTTAGGGTAGAACTCACCCTGTCTCAACTAGTTACCTATAGCTGCGTAATGAGAAGAGTCTTTAAAAAAGCTGCAAACAGAGCTTGTCGGTCAATCTTCTAAGGCGGAATGTTTGCGGTATGTGGAGGAATATGAAAAAAGCAGTTTTCTTAGATCGTGATGGAACCATAAATGCTGATGATCATGGTTATATAAATAAGCCGGATGATCTACAACTTTATCCATTTGCAGCTGAAGCAGTTGCTAAACTGAATAAAATGGGATATCTGGTTTTTGTAGTAACAAATCAAGCAGGAGTTGCTTATGGTTATTTCAAAATTAAAGATGTAGAAAAGATCAATGCCAAATTGGTAAATGAATTGGCAAAAGGGAATGCAAAAATAGATGAAATTTTCTATTCACCATTTCATGAAAGTGGAGTTATTGAGCCCTTTAACACGGATCATGAAGATCGAAAACCAGGCATTGGAATGTTCCAAAAAGCAAAAGAGATGTATGATTTTAATACTAAAGAATCATTTATGATAGGAGATAAATTTTCTGATATCGGATTCGGAAAAAATGCCGGATTGAGAACAATATTTGTTCGTTCCGGTGGTGGTGAAAATGAATTTTTACAAAAAAGAAATGAAACTGAATATCAACCGGATTTTATAGTGAAAGATCTCTTGGTTGCAGTGAAATTAATAGAGGAATTACAAAATAAATGAAAAAAATAATTACCATATTATTACTGGCAATATTGCTAACATTCTGCGGAACGACCACAGAACCTAATACAAATCTGGATAGACCCACAGACCTTGATGTTGATTGTAACTATGTTCAGGAAGTAAATCTTAGTTGGAATTACGTTAATGGAGATGAAGTGGGTTTTTTAATCCAACGAAAAGCAGAAGGTGGAGTTTATACCATTATTGATACAGTTGATGCAGGCATTCACGAATATAGCGATATTAACGTAATTGTTGGAACTACTTATTATTATATGGTGGCAGCAGTTTGTGATGAATGTCAGAGTGAATGGAGTGATGAAGAAAGTGTTTATGTAAAGTTGGGATTTCAAAGCCTGAATTTTGGAACAGATCAAACTTTTGAAGTTGTAACCTGGAACATTGAACATTTCCCCAAAAATTTAGATGTTACTGTAGAATATGCAGTCCAAATAATACGTGGATTGAGCGCTGATATTTATGCTCTGCAGGAAATTGAAAGCAGTTCATATTTTGAAGATTTGATAGAGACACTAAATAATGATGATAATGAAAATACATGGGACGGATACCGCGCTACCACAGCAAGTTATTATATAAACCTGGCATATATTTACAAAACGAATATTATCGAAATTTCCGATATTTATGAGATTTATAGCTATGGTTACAACAGGGAATTCCCGCGTCATCCTCTGGTAATGGAAATGCAATGGAACGGTAGTTATGTTTATATTATCAATAATCATCTTAAAGCCGGTGGGGATGGAGATCTGGAACTGGGCGATGAGTGGGATGAAGAGACCAGAAGATACGATGCCTGTAATTTGCTGGATGAATATATTTCTCAAAATCTACCGGATGAAAATGTGATAGTTCTGGGTGATTTGAATGATGAACTTACCGATTTGCAAGAAAATAATGTATTTATAACTTTTTTGAATGAAATAGATGAATATGATTTCACAGATATGGAAATTGCAGAAGGTCCTGAAGTTTATTGGTCGTATCCAAGTTGGCCCAGTCACCTCGATCATATTCTAATTACCAATGAACTTTTCGATGAATTTATTCTGGAAGATTCTGATATTCAAGTTTTAAGAATTGATGAACTGCTTGACGGTGGTTGGAGTGAATACGATAATAATGTTTCCGATCATCGTCCGGTTGGCTTAAAACTTGCATATCCATAAATTAAAATAAGTTATATTGTGGAGGGGAAATGAAAAACCTGATTATAATGTTTATTATAGTTTTATTTTGTTTTAACGTATTGGCAGCAGAAACAGCTTATGTGCCCGGACAAATTATGATCCAGCTTTCCAACTTTGAAGAAACAACAACAGAAAACCTGGAAACTGATATGAAGACAATTAATTTACATAAGATCAGATTACTTTCCAAAAGAATGAATATCTGGTTATTTGGCTTTGAACTCGGGAAAGTTAGTGATTCCCAAATAAAACAACAAATAAAAAATCATATTCTAGTACAGGAAGCTCAATTCAATCACTATACTTCACAACGTGAGTTATTTCCAGACGATGAATTTTTTGATCTGCAATGGAATATGCATAATACAGGTGCTACTGGTGGAGTGGAAGATGCTGATATCGATGCACCGGAAGCATGGGAGATCACCACAGGTGGAGTTACTGTGCTAGGTGATACTCTGGTTATTGCCGTTATTGATGGTGGCTGCGATCTTACTCATGAGGATCTTGATCTTTGGAAGAACGAGAATGAAATTCCTAATAATGGAATTGATGATGATAATAATGGTTATGTGGATGATTACGATGGTTGGAATGCTTATAATCATACTGGTAATATACCTACCGATAGCCATGGAACACACGTTTCGGGAATTGCTGGAGCGGTTGGGAATAATGAACTGGGAGTTGCCGGTGTAAATTGGAATGCCAAGATCATGCCGGTGGCGGGAGAATCCAGTGTGGAATCGGTAGTAGTGGAAGCCTATGGATATGTTTTGGAAATGCGTCAGCTTTATGATGAAACTGATGGTGAATTCGGAGCTTTTATAATTTCTACTAATGCCTCTTTTGGAGTAAATTATGGCAATCCTGCCAACTATCCTTTGTGGAGCGCTATCTATGATTCATTAGGTTTAGCCGGAGTTTTGAGTGCTGCAGCTACAATGAATATCAATGTGAATGTAGATGAGGTTGGAGATATGCCCACCGCTTGTGAAAGCGATTATCTGATCACTGTAACAAACACAACAAAATATGACGTGAAAGCAGGTTCGGCTGCATACGGATTAGAAACTATCGATCTGGGAGCTCCGGGTAGTAGTATTTATTCAACTAATTATAATAATGGTTATTCATACAAGACCGGAACTTCTATGGCAACACCTCATGTAGCAGGAGCTGTGGCAATGATGTTCTCGGCTGCAACAGAAGAATTTTTATTGGAATACGAAGAAAATCCTGCAGAAAAGTGTTTAGAAATAAAGCAGTATATTCTGGATGGAGTAGATATTTTGCCATCTTTGGATGGCGTAACAGTTTCCGGAGGAAGATTGAACATGTATAATTCGCTTAATCTGATGCCGGGAGTAAATATAACTGAAAATGATTTGCCTGCTCCAAGTATTCATTTGGCAAATTATCCCAATCCATTCAATCCTACAACTACGATCTCATTTAGTTTAACCACTGAGCACACGGAGAACACCGAGATTTCAATTTATAATTTAAAAGGACAGAAAGTTAAAACTCTAGCTATCACCCTGAGTCCCGAGTCTTCGCTCGGGAAAGGATTAGTTATTTGGAATGGGAAAGATCAAAATAATCAGCCGGTTTCCAGCGGGATATACTTCTATAAATTGAATATAGAAAATTCACCTGTGAATAAAATGATATTAATGAAATAAAAATGGAGAACATATGAGAAATATCATTTTTGCTTTTTACTTTATGCTTTTTGCTTTTCTATGGGCAGAAGAACTTCCTAAAATTGAATACGATAAATTAACAATTGGTGAAGAACAAACTTTAGAGATCATGACCTGGAATATTGAGCATTTTCCTAAGAGTGAATATACTGTCGATTATGCAGTTAGGATAATATCTGCAATTGATGCCGATGTGATCGGATTGCAGGAGATCGAGAGTGATTCTGCTTTTGTGGTGCTGTTAAATAATCTGCAAGCTAATAATCCTGAAGATAAATGGAATGGATTTCGGGCAAATACAAATGAATGGGAAATGAACCTGGCATATCTCTATAAATCTAATATTATTAAAGTGGATAGCATTTATCAGATCTATCCCGATGATGAAATATATCATAAACCATTTCCCAGAAAACCCTTAATGCTGGAATTTTCTTACTTTGATCAGAAAATTTACGTAATAAATAATCACTTAAAAGCAATGCCGGGTGAGAAGAATATTGCGCGCAGAAAAGAAGCTTGCAAATTGCTGGATGAATATATTGATGAATTTTTATCACAAGAAAATGTAATATTAATGGGAGATTTGAATGATCAACTTACAGATGCGGCAAAAGAAAATTCTTTTAATGTATTTTTGGATGATAAACAGAATTACTATTTTGCAGATTGGCTCATAGCAGCAGACAGCACAGCCAATTGGAGTTATCCATACTGGAAATATCGCGGACATATCGATCACATTCTTATCTCCAATGAGCTTTATGATGAATTCGAAAATGCAAGTTCATTTGCAAAAGTGATTACAATAGATAAATTTATTGAAGGTGGAGAAGACTCGCGTTATAAATATATCACCGATCATCGACCGGTTGTGATTAGATTGAAATTTCCGGAAATGCAAAAGAAATAATTCTTTATCTGGATAACAAGGTTCAGAAGAAGTAGTAAGGGCTTGCCATGGCAAGCCCTTACTTTTTACTTATCAGAATTACGAATTTTCTTCCGGCTCCAAGTGAACCATTACATCTATTATTTTTGGATTACTACTTATCAGAGCTTGTTGCACATCTTCTGTGATATCATGTCCTTCCGAAACAGAGAGATCTCCATCTACTTCCAAATGCAGATCCAGATATATTGAACTTCCCAGTTTGCGGCTTCGAACCTTATGAAATCCTTTCACACGTTTAATTTCAGAAATGACTTTAGAAATGAGCAGATATTCTTCTTCGGATATGCCAGTATCCACCAGCTCATTAATATTCTTATAAATAATTTCAACCGCCAGCTTGATGATGAAAGCAGCTACGATGATAGCTCCGATATGATCTAAAATTATCAACTTCGGGTTTATCAGAGATGCAACAACAGCTATGAGCACAGGTATTGATGAAAGTGCATCTGTACGATGATGCCAGGCATTTGCCTTTACAGCAGATGAATTTGTTTTTACTCCAACTTGATATGTTTTACGGAATAATAACTCTTTAAAAATTATAGAGATAATAGGTCCAACTATCGTGAATAGCTTTAATTTATCAGCATGACCTACATTGATAGTTGCAATAGCATGATACCCTATCCCACAAGCTGCAGTTAGCAAAATTATACCAATAATAATTGTGACAAAAGATTCAATTTTCTGGTGTCCATAGGGGTGATTGTCATCCGGTGGGGCAGTCCAGTATTTTACACCGAGTAAAATTATCAGATCGGTGGAAGTATCAGAAAAACTATGAGCAGCATCTGCTACAACTGCCTGACTGTTCCCCAAAAAACCCAGCACAAACTTGAGGATGGAGATAAGTACATTCAGCACCAAACTCCAAAGTGTTACCTTCAGTATCTCTTTTTTATTATTCATACAAACCTTATATAATTATCAAAAGAAAACTGTCAACAATGTGCAGCTATAAACACAATTTTATATAATGTATTTATTCTAACCAAAATAGTCTATATACACATTTCCATTGTTTTTATTTACTCGTATTCCCCAGTCAGGATATTCAAAACAGTAAATGAAAACCCAATACTCATCGAACAATTCCGGTAAACCAAGGGAGATATCGTAAGGTTCGTAACACTCTTCCATAATAAGAACAGCATCACTTAAATTAATTGGCAATGTTACAGGTCTGGATAATTCTACCTCATGAGTACCGGAAAAATCTCCATAGACGGTTACTGTGGAGATTCTCTCTAAACCGGTAGAAGTACATCCTGCAAAGATCAAGCCTATCGATACAAGACTGAGTATTATTATTGTTTTCATTATTTCTTTTTTATTATTCATACTTAACTAAACAACTTCTCAGCAAAACCTTGTCAATGCAATATTGGTAAGTTTCTGCTAATGTCCCCGTCACTCTTAGAGTTAAAATAAAAGTTATTTCGTCATCTCGAGCGAAATGTAATGGAATTGAGAGATCTCATTATTTAATTAACTCAAGCAATCATTATAGATGAGATTTCTTCGCCTAAGGCGTACAAGTCCATGCGCAATGCTTAGTCGAAATGACATAAAAGGGAAATTCCCTTAACTCCCCCTCTATTGTGTTTAAGAGAGGGGGCTGGGGGGTGAGTTCTTTAATTTTCTTTTCTCCCACTCAACCACTTAACAACTAAACCTCTTAACATAATCGTCATCGACGATTAACTTCTCTTACAAACAAAAATTATCTCTCCACCTTCCTCGATGGAACACTTATCATAATAACCAAATTCATTGATAACTTCAAATCCATTTTTCTGTAATAATTCCCTTAATTGATCTACATAATAATACTTCATTGCCAAGTGCTCATAATACTTCTCTGTCTTTCCATCTTTATTTGTAACATAATATATAAGTGTAGGGTATATAACCTGATTATTCAGATCCACTCTCTCACGAATATGCGTCCTTTTTATCTTAATACCATCTTGGATTGTTTCATAATCTGTTTGCTCCGGCTGAACCCATGATCCGTCAATAAGTCCCCATGGTTTAAATACATTCACGATAAATAGCCCATCATCAGTCAGATGATCATAAGTGCATTTCAGACAATTTTTTTGCTCTTCGTCTGTAATTAGATTTTGAAATGTTCTAAAGGGAATGAAGATCAGTTTGAATTTCTGGTTTAACTCAAAATTCCTCATATCACCAGTTGAGATATTTAAATTATCAATAGTTGTTTTACTTTCCTTTTTTGCTTTTTTCCATAAAACATCCAGCATCGGTTCTGAAGCATCTAATCCCCAAATTTGGTGACCACTTCTTGCAACTGGAATAGTTATTCTGCCGGTACCGCAACCAAGTTCCAGAACCTTTCCGTTTAATTTATTTGCATAGTCTATGTAGAAGTCAATATCATCTTTTAAGAGATCTTTATTATCAGAATCATAATACTTCGCAGTAGTTTTATATGTATTGGTGATTTTCATTGTATTTAGTAGTTATTTATTGATACATTTTCTTTTTTCAAATTAATCATCAGCGAATTCAATATATTCATCTATAATTGAATCAGTCATGAATTGTAATTTCTTTTCGTTTGAAAGCTCATTTATAGAGTCATATGAGATATATGAGCAAACTTCTGAAAGAGGTCCCTTTTCCATAACGGCAAAAACTGGTCGTGTAATTTGTTGGAAAACTGAATCTCTTCTGCTACTTGAAGCAACAATGTGGATTTTAATATCAAGCATTGGTTGTAATGATAATAAATCTGCCATTCTCAAGATGCCAGAATAAATTGAAGTTGTACCTTCAACTTCAAAACTACGAATAATTGATCTTCTTTTTATCCATAAAACATCAATATTTCTAATTGTTTTTAACGTTGTTTCATCAAAAACTAATGGTAGTTCTTCAAGAAGCGAATCATTATCTGGTTTCCATAATTGTAAAACCCTTGTTCTATCTGCTCTTGGAAGCCAAATCTTGAATCCTAATTTATCTCCAATTTCACAAAGCTTTGCTTGAATTTTAATTGACTCTCTTTGTTCTTCAACTTGATTTATATCTTGTATTTTCTCAGTTTCTTCATCAGGTATAGTAACGGATATCTCCTTTTTACTGCTAATTCTAATTTTTTGTTTTTTAAGATTTTTCTCATCTTTTTCTGAAAATGGATAATCTACAAGTTCTTCTTTTTGTTTCAATAATTTTTTCTCAAGAAATTTGCAATCTTCTTTTGGCCATAATATTGGACTGCCAAAAACTTTATATGTCCAATTAGTGCTACTATGCTCTAAGTCTTTAGTAAAAGATAAATTATTCCAAATTTTAGAATCATGAATTGGAATTGATTTTATTAATGGTAACCATACAATTGGTTTTACATTAAATCTAAAAATAAAAGGGTCTTCAGATTCTGCAAAAATAGGTTTTTCATCAACAAATGGTTTACTTATGATTTCAAAAATACCAATAAATCTTTGAATTCTAGTACAATAACAAATAAACATATCTTTTGGACCAATATTTTGATTTGTAATATATGTTCTTCTTGAAATTCTAAAACCACTTATGTTTTGATCCGATTTTGTAAATGCTTCTGCAGTCTCCGGTGAGAATAAATTAATATAATATCTTATAATAACCTCTACTTCTCAGCTTATTTAAAAATATGCAAAACCGAAATTGGTAAGGCTTTGATAATGTGTCAAATAGAAAATAGTTTAGTGGTTTACGGAATCGGGTAATATCCAATAAACATAACATCTTTATAGTTGCTGGTTAAAGTGAAATCAACTATTTCAGGTTGTAAATAAGGAGGAGGAGGCTTTTTACTAAGCAGATACTCTCCAAATTCCAATTCTATGGCATAATTTCCATCAGGGTCTGTGCTAATATTAGCAACAAATGTTGAATCTGATTTGTTAAATATCCCTACCTCGGAATATCTCATAGAACCTGTAAATTTATTATAAAGAAGACCGCAAATTTTTCCAGCTTCTACAGCGGTAAAACCACTATCTGCATAAATGCGAAGTGTGTCCTCTTCAGCACAAGTTGTATATTGGGAATAATAACCGTTCTTAGCAGCTAAGCAATTAAACCAATACTGATCTTCCATCAAATCAGAATTCCACAAGGTGAAGACATATTTCTGCAAATTCACCACAGTATCATCTGGTAAAATAATTTCTTTACTATCACCATCATCGCTTTCTGTAAGTGTTTCAGCATAGTAAACCTGATTATTCCAATATAGCTCAAGGTAAGCAATATCGGTTTCATTATCCGGACCTGTGCTATCGCAGCCAAATTGCAGAATTGAAACTGCCATAAGAAGCAAAGATAAGTTTTTCATAAACGTCCCTTTTCTCTTTAGTTTTATCCTATTAATTAAACGGATTTGGGTAATTGTACAATTCTCCTATTTCAATCGGGATCAGAATATCACCTGCATCTCTTGTAATGGTTTTAGAATTCTTGTCACCTTGAGATCGTTCCACAACTACAGGATCCCAAACTATTTCCAGTTGATTCTCACCATTATCAGCAACAATAAATTCAATTTGATATACTTCATTTATGCCATCATCAGAAAAGAGAAATATTGCAGTTGTATCAGAGAAAGCTTCAAACCCAAGAGACATGCCATATTCATTAAAAACATGTAGTGAATCAACGTTAAAAAGATTAATAAAGGGTTTTTTGTTTGTGCAGGTATAAATGCCTTCAACATCGGTTATACCATTTTTGTAATCATCACTGAAAGACTGCATATACATAACGCCTTCACCATGCTAATATTGGACATTATTTTCACTTAATTTTATAGTACTATAATATACTCCGGATATGAGTGTATTACCATCATCATCCCTGCCGTTCCAAAACACTTGATAGAAACCAGAATTAGTATCCTCCGAGATCAAAGTACGTACACGATTTCTATTTATATCTTCTACATAGAGTTCTACAAAACTGTCTGTTGGAATAGCAAACGGGATAGTTGTTAGAGCTCTGGAAGGTGTTTCAAAATCTTCCCAAATTTCGCTGCTTATTTTATTTAAGATTGATACATTAAGTCCGCTAACCGGAATTCCCAGCGGATATACAACGCTGATCTTAAAAGAAAAACCCTCATCTTCAGGTCCAAAAATACAACTGAATAGAATTATACAGAATGCTAACAAAAATAAAAATCTCTTCATTTAATCCCCCGAATAAATCTCTTACAGATCAAGGCAGCAATATATGCTTCAACTAAACTCAAGGGTGCATTAAACCACAACAATCCGGTTGGTAAAAGACTCATGTTCAACATAACTATCCACATCATCACAAACACAGTAAACCAGGCAATAAGAGCTGATTTAACTGCAGTAAATTTCTTGGAAAGTACAAATATTATAGCGGCAAACAGAAATCCCCATATCATCCAGATCATTCCGTTTATGAGCTCATTTTTAAAGACTAATCCAAAATTTTCAAACTGCTCGATCCAGTAAAATTTTACGAACAGTTCCCAGCGTATTGTTTCGAATATATTGATCCAGATCCCTGCAAGTAATATTGGTAAAATGGTTTTTTTAAACATTTTTGCCTCCTGTTTACTTAACTAAAAACTCTCACCTAAAAGTATATCAATAAGCATATATAATTTATTTCCGGAGCTTGGTCTGGGAGCATCGGGATAAGCAATACTTCCATCCTTATCTATTAGAACGTATTTTGGAATGCCAATTTGTTTAATGCCCGGTACATCAGTTTTAAGATTTTTCTCCAATTTCTTATTCATGTAAATATGGTAACCCTCTAAATTATATTCCTGCATCTCTTTCTTCCATTTAGAAATGCGAAAGAAACCAAAAGGTATTGCCAGGTATAGAAACACGAGATCTTTATTTTTATATCTTTGTTTTAAAGCAGGAAGATATTCAGATTCTTCTCTACATGGTCTGCATCCTACTCCCCAAACGTCGACATAAACAACCTTATTCTCAAATTCTTTTCTAGCCAGTATCACTGATAGATGTGTGAAATCATCATAATTTTCAATGATCTTAATTTTAGAATTATCTTGGGAAGATGCTGTTGAAATAAATAGTAATGAGATAAAAATGAGTAAAATAAATTTCTTCATACTTTCTCCCATTATGTTCAAGTCTCAGGTGATTCATAATTACTTTATTAACTCAATCGAAATTGAAAAATAAATAGATAAGTGTCAATAATAAAAAGAAGTGCTGGAGTGCGAAGTACGGAAGTACAGGAAAGAAGTACCTAAGTACCTGAGTGATGTGAAAAAGTTTAGAGGTTTTAAGGTTCTCTTATTTAATAAATCTTTTGCAGATCAAAGTGGCAATATAATTTATTTATGATCTGATCATCAGCTGGTTTGATTTTTCATTTAATTCTTTGACAAGAATTCTCAAAATTGGAATTAACATATTTATAATAGGAGTTGTTATGAAATTTTACTCATCAATTGCACAAAATTATGATTATATTTTTCCGGTTAAACAAGTTCAAATAGATTTCATAATATCTGAATTTCCCCCCAAAACAAAACTTATAGAGATCGGATCCGGAACAGGAAACCTTACAATTGCACTGGCAAAAGCCGGCTACGTAATGTCCGGATTGGAATATGATGAAAATATGCTGGATCTGGCTCAGAGGAAATCTAATGATGTATATTGGAAATGTGGAGATATGCGAGAAATTGATCAGATTTTCTATGGAGATCTTTTTGATGGGATTATTTGTTTTGGCAATACTCTGGTTCATCTATCCGATGCAAAAGATATAGAGGGTTTCTTAAGAAAAGCATACGATTTACTTCATGATGATGGAATAATTGCGATTCAAATTATAAATTATTCGAGAATTTTCGGTCAGAAAATTGATCATCTTCCTACAATTGAAAATGATAAGATTCAATTTGTTAGAAATTATAGGGTTTATAGAAATCCTAGAAATATAGAATTTCAGACAATATTAACGATCAAAGAAACAAACGAAATTATCAAAAATAAAATAAATTTATTCCCAATTTTCCCGGAAGAATTATATGAGCTGATGCATAAAATTGGATTTTCCAAAATTCGGGAATTTAGTGATTTTTCCAAAAATGAATTTTCACCTTATTCAATTCCTTTTATAATAACAGGACAAAAATAAGAAAATACTGTCATTCTGACGTTTACCAGCCTTTGGTTGGAGTCTTTCACCCCAAGCTATTCAGCGGGGCAGGCGTTGTTCTCTTAAGGAAGAAGGAACGAAAAAATATAGACAAAATCTGAGATTCTTCGTCGAATGCCGTTGTAAGGTAGTCCTCAGAAAGACAGATTTCTGCCGTAATATTTTCACTCCCTTCCCTTTAGTTTAAGGGGAAGGGTTGGCCAGCCGGAGCGTAGTTCCAATTATTGGAACGAAGACTGTGGATGGGATTCATTAATCTGTCTAAAAAAAAGCTCATCCCAATTTCTCGGAATGAGCTGTTAATATTTAGTGACAGTTTTATTTCAACAACAAACACCTATTCGTAGCTTCTGTTTTACCATTTACAATGAGTTTATAGAGATAGATCCCGGAGCCAACTGGTTGTTCGTTAGAATCGGTTCCATTCCAAATAACTGAAGATTGACCATTTGATATTGGATATTGGCGGATTCTCTGACCTTTCAAATTGTAGATTTCAATTTGTGATGATTCATGTGAACTCGTGGTTTCAAAACTAATCGTAGTTGTTGGATTAAATGGATTAGGATAGTTATTAATGTTTATGACAGTATCCGGCAGTTCCATATCTGTACCAACGAGAAGTTTTTCTATAACATTAGAAAACGCTGCCTCTGCCTCAATACCATTTGTATATTGTGCAACTACAGCATATTGATACATATCGGGGTCTAGTTGTTCCCAACCAGTATCTATATAAACAGTTTCGTCGATAACAGTAGAGAGCAGTTCCCACAGGTTAGGATATTGGTTGTTATATTCATTGAAGCGGAAAACATCATAATGCTCTAGTTCTCGAGCAGCTGGTGAATCCCAGGTGAGTGTGACTTCTGTATTTTCTTCATTTATAACAGCAACAACATTAGTGGCGGGAAGAGCAGTTTCATTCAAAGTTATCGTTCCCAGATCTATATTTTCAGTTCCAACTGACACAATTTCAGAATGGATATCATAACCTTCAAGAGTAATTTCTAAAGTGTAATCATCATTCTGTTCAACAGTTGGGAAGAAAAAATCTCCATTGGCATCTGTTAACATTTGATAGCTTTCAATGCCGGTTAGAGTAACGTCACAGTTTTCCAAACCTATTTCCGGTTGATCACTGCCAACCACATGTCCGCTTAGTTCAATAGTTGTTATAGGATCTGGTATAAATGCTGCACCACCTGTTGAATGGTAAGCAGGATATGGATTAGGAAATTCTACCCAGTCACCGCCAACACCCTGAGCAATATCGTAGGCAAAATAGGGAATACCATCATCTCCGCGTGTTGCAGTAAGATAAACCGTGTTGTTGCCAACAGCCATTCCGCGACCCTGACCGTTACTGGCAGGAATTGAACCGGTAAGCTGGATCATTTCCCCGGTATCGATATCTATGGAATAAAGTCCGGAAGCACCATACTCTGTATAACCATAAAAGAGGTCATCAACCGGATTGTAATCGAGAGCAAAGAACCGGAAGCCATAACCTGTATAAACATCCAATTCCAACGTGGCTACTCCGGTAGTAGTATCAATACTATAAATACCTTTAGGATCAGCATAATTAGAGAAACCCCAAAGTGTATCTCTGCCATAAGCAAGGCTGCTCATATCTTCACTGATAGTACAAATTTGCTGTGGAGTTGTGCTTGGTGTTGCCTCATAAAGATCGGTTGTAAATGCTCCATTACAGAAGTATAATATTCCTTCTGGTGATGCGGCTGCTCCACTTACATCAAAATTGTAATGAGCAGTCCAATCTATAACCGGGAATCCACTCAAGTCTGATGAATAGGTGGGTGGGGCAGAGCCTTCCAATCCTACAAAGAGTGTTCCTGCACTTGCTAATGTAATAAAACATAAAAATGTTAAAATTGTTGCGGTTTTTTTCATACTATACATCCTCCTATTAATTATTGTTAATTTCCTTCACTTTAAAAAACCTTTTAAACAACGATGAAATTGTTGATAGATAAATTTGTCAAATACTAATAAAAATTGACGAGGGTAAAATATATTAAAGAAAGAAAAAATAATAGCAGGTTATGGAGTTATTGATAAGTACATTCAGAGAATCATAAAATTATTGCAACTTGACATTTACATAAGATATTTTTTTATTAGAAACAGTAATTATTAATAAGATGTAAATAGAACTTGGAGATAAAATGGAAAACTTAAATCAGTTACTTGCAGTAAAAAGACAAAAGTTAGAGAAGCTAAAAGAATTGGGTGTGGATCCATATCCCACCAGAAGTGTCCGTACACATAAAATTAAGGTTTTAATAGATAATAAAAATGATTATATTTCTTCGGAAGAGGTTGTAACAATAACCGGAAGATTGAAGGCAATGCGCCGTCAGGGTAAAGTTGGTTTTGGCAACATTGCAGATGACAGTGGAAATATGCAGATCTTTGTGAAGAAGGATCAAGTTGGCGAAGAAAATTATGAAGTTTTTAAGCTGCTGGATCTAGGTGATTTTGTGCAGATAGAAGGTGTGTGTTTTGTTACACAGCGTGGTGAATTTTCCATCCGTGCAGGGGTAGTTACAGTTTTAGGAAAAAGCCTGCTGCCGCTTCCAACCGTTAAAGAAAAAATAGTTGACGGCAAGAAGCAACGTTTTGATGAATTCACCGATATCGAGCTTCGATACCGCAAACGCTATCTTGATCTTCTATTAAATCCGGAAGTAAAAAAGACATTTGAAATTCGTGCTCAGATAATAAAAGAGATAAGAAACTTTTTGAACTTGAAAGGTTTTATGGAAGTGGAAACACCAATTTTACAGCCGCTTTACGGTGGGGCAAATGCACGTCCATTTGTTACTCATCACAACACACTTAATATTGATCTTTACATGCGAATTGCTCTGGAACTTTACCACAAAAGGTTGATCGTGGGTGGAATTGAACGCCTTTTTGAGATCGGGAAAAACTTCCGTAATGAAGGAATGGACAGAACTCATAATCCTGAATTCTCAATGCTGGAACTCTATCAAGCATATGCAGATTATAATGATATGATGAACCTTACCGAAGACATGATATTGCACATTGCCAAAGAGGTTTTTGGGAAAGAAGTTGTTCCTTTTGGTGATACGGAAATATCTTTCAAAAAGCCGTGGAAACGTGCTTCCATGATAGACCTCATACAAGAAGAAAGTGGTTTTGATGCATCCGATTTTGATTTTGAAAAGATCAAAGTTTTCTGCGAAAAGCATGGAATTGAAGCGGGAAAAACTGATGGCTCCGGTAAACTTATCGAAGCACTTTTTGAAAAATTTGTGGAACCAAAATTAATTCAGCCAACTTTTGTTACTGACTTTCCAAAAGAAGTTTCACCGCTGGCAAAAGTAAAGCCGGGACATCCAAATCTTACAGAACGGTTTGAGATTTTCATTAATGGAAACGAGTATGGAAATGCTTTTACCGAGTTGAACGATCCGGTAGATCAACGTGAAAGATTGGAAGCGCAAAGTAAATTACGTGAGATGGGAGATACGGAAGCTAATGTAGTTGACGAAGATTTTCTGGAAGCTCTGGAATATGGCATGCCTCCTACTGGTGGGTTGGGCATTGGAATAGATAGATTGATAATGCTGTTTACAAATAATACATCCATAAAAGAGGTTATTTTCTTTCCGCAGATGAAACCGGAAGAATAAGAATAATGAGAAATTCCAGGATGTAAGTTTTGTTTATTGGTAATAAAAGATTAGCAAATGATAATTGGAGTTATATATGAAAAATAATAATAACTCATACTTTCAAAATACAATTCATTTAATTAGAACAAGATGGAGAATCAAGACAGAATTAGTTCTGATCATTATTTGCGTAATTATCGTATTCTTTATCGCATCTAAATATGATTTATTTGAATTTCTCTATGAATTTACAAAAAACAATGAAAACTATGATTTAGATGAAATATTTACAGTTCTCATAGTTTTGTCTTTATTATTTACGGTTTTCGCATTTCGTAGATGGAAAGATATAAGAAAAGAGAATACAAAACTTAATCTTGCTGAATACCAATTAAATTTGCATATTGAATTTCAGAAGCTGATCACAAAAATATCAACACGATTTATTAATATTAAACTCAAAAAACTGGATAAAGAGATCAATCTTGTTTTGCAGGAGATAGCAGAATTTGCCGATGTTGACAGAAGCTATATATTCTACTTTAATGATGATAAAACTGAAATGTCTAACATGTACGAGTGGTGCAAGGAGGGGATTGAACCCCAGATTGACAACTTGAAAGATTTACCAGTCGATATATTCCCCTGGTGGATGAAAAAACTTAAACGGTTTGAAAATGTTTATATTCCTTTTGTAGAAATGTTGCCCGATGAAGCAGAATCGGAAAAAGAGATACTCCGTTCTCAGGACATTAAATCTTTGATAGTTATCCCTCTTATTTATGCAGAGGATCTCATTGGATTCATGGGCTTTGATTCTGTAAAAAAAGAAACAACCTGGTCAGAAAACATTATCTCTTTATTGCATGTAGTTGGTGATGTGATCGTAAATACTTTGGAACATAAAATAATAAATGAAGAGCTTCAAAGAAGTGAAGAAAGATATCGAACTATGATTGAAAATGCAAATGATATGATCTGGATAATCGACCGTAATGGAAATATCATTTATGCTAATTCACAGGCAGGGTCAATTAGTGGATATAATCTTAAGCAATTGAAAAATAAATCATTTGTTCCTCTTGTCTACCAGGATGATTTGGATAAAGTAAATGATGTCTTCCAAAAGGTTCTTTCGGGAAAATCTCAGCATTACTCTTTAAGAATTTATGATAAGAATAAGAAAATCATTCATCTTTCGATAAATTCTGCTCCATTATATGAAAATGGTGTAGTCATCAGTATAGTTAATTTTGGCAGGGATGTTACTTTTCGCAAAATGGCAGAAAAGGTCATGAAAAAAACGAATAAAAAATTGCAGATGTTAGCAATGACTGACTCTTTGACAAAACTTGCAACCAGACGTAGCATACTCGAAAAGATTGAATACGAAATCAAGAAATTCGAAAGAAGCAACGAACCATTTGTTATAGTAATTGGTGATCTTGATAACTTTAAGGTGATTAATGATGAATATGGTCACAGTGCTGGGGATATGATCCTGAAATCTGTTTCAATGGCAATGATCTCTTTAGTGAGGAAACAGGATGTTGTATCTCGCTGGGGTGGTGATGAATTCCTGCTGTTATTACCACAAACTAAACAAGAGGGTGGAACAACTATCATCAAAAAGATCAAAGAAAAAATAGAGAATATACAAATTACATTTAATGAGCAGAATATCTCGATTTCGATCACTTTCGGATTAAGTGTGTTTGATAAATTAATGGATATTGACTATTGTATCAAGATTGCTGATATGGATTTATATAAAAAAAAGAAGAAGAAAAAATAATTATAAATAGATAAAAGCCTGCTGGAATTCAGCAGGCTTTTGTGTTTAGCGAGCAATATGCTTGTTTGAATAATCTGCGATCAATTCGGGGAATTGACCCTT